>NZ_JAJNIR010000002.1:0-181734 GCF_022385935.1 Mammaliicoccus sp. J-M41
CAACTTTCAACTTAAATTCATCACTATATTTTGTCATATTAAAACACCCCTAAAGTTAGTTTTTTTACTCTAACTTTAGGGGTGCAGTACCATCATGGGGTTAGTGCATCATTTAGGAGGGTTTGTACATTTAAAAACATGGATTGTATTGTGGATATAGTAAAAAGCACCCGTATAATCAACAGGTGCTTTTTACTATATATTTTTAATTTTTACTTTTGTATTTTGAATCCTTAGCATAAAGTCTGATTGGCATTAATATTGAGTAACCAAATAATAATCCGCCTATAGATGAAACTTGAAATGATAAATCAAATGTTTTTGTTAAACCTACATAACTTATAAAACATGCTATTAAAAATATAAAAATAAAGTTAAATATTATAATTCTTTTTGATAAATACAAAATTACACTTCCTTTTTTTGTAAAAATATGATAATAATGGGTTGTACCTTAATTATACATATAAAGGAGATTAATATCTATGAAATTCAAGAAATCACACAAAATTGTATTATCATTAGTACTTACAACAAGTATTATAACTCCTTATGCAAGTGAAGCGTTTGCTGAAGGAAATCAAGTAGATATTCAAAACACGCAAGAAGATTCTACTTTGCCAGGTTTTGAAAATGTAGAATTTTTACCAATGGAAACATATACTCATGATGATGAAGAAAATGGATTTAGTTTTTATGCAGCAAAAAAAGGTACTAAAACAATAAAGACTGGTAAATATGTTAAAAAGCAAGGTTATATGACTAATGCTCAGTTAAGAAAATATGTTAAATATGTAGATAAGCAAAAGAGTAGATTAGGATGGGCTTCTATGGTTACAGGATTTGCTCCATTCTTCACAGGAGTCCCTCAAGGAATTTTGGTGCAATATTTAGGTAATAAAAACAATTTTGAAATTGTTAAGAAAAAAGCTTATGCTGGATACGGTATGGGCTGGGCACATTTATCAGCAACTGGTAAAAAGAACAGTTTATCTGTCATACCAAGAAGAGACTTTTCAAAAACTAAAATTGTTTATAAGAAATAATTTTTAGGTACTACTTTAATAATATAAAACATTCTATTATCTAGGCATAAAAAAACCGATTAAAGAAAAATAAAATCATTTATTTTCTCTAATTGGTCTTTCTTTAATACATTTTTCTTACGTTTCATAATCATTCTCCATATATTTAATAATGTCATCTTTAAAAATATATGACATATCTAATGTTCTTGTTTCATCACTTTTCTTCACAAGACGTTGGTTCGTGATACATGAAATACCTTGTTTAATTTGTTCGACTGTTACACCTAGCTCAATTAGTCGGTGGATTGCCCCGATTGTATCACTAGCATGCATAGTTGAAAGCACTAAATGACCACTTAAACTTGCCTGAATAACTTGCTTAGCAGTAACATCATCTCTTATCTCCCCAATCATAATAACGACAGGATCACATCTTAAAATGGCTTTAAAGGATTGTTGATAAGTTATGTTAGCTTTTTCATTGACTGAAACTTGGACAATACCATTTAATGTTTGTTCTACAGGATCTTCAATCGTAATAATATGTTTATTCTTCTCTCTCTTTAACGCATACATCAATTCATACATTAATGTCGTCTTACCTGATCCTGTTGGTCCCGTAAATAGAAATAACCCTTCTGATTGATACATTCTGTTTTGTAGAACGTTATATGATTGATCTTCTGATTTTCCATGTGAGTGATTAAAATGTTGAGGGGTTATTCTAATGGAACTAGATTCTATTCCTAAACTAATCGGTATCGTAGAAATTCTTAAGTAGAAATGAATGTCATGTTCATATAAATATTGACCGCTTTGTGCTTTATTACGTTCACTTACATCAAGATGAGCGATAAATTTCATATAAATGAGTACCCTACTATACAATTTAAAGTCTAGATCTAAATCATAAGGTGTATTATCGCCGTTTATCCTCATTTGAACAAAGACTTTATCATCGTTTAAAGGTACAAAGTGAATATCACTCGCATTAAAATTGACAGCATCGTTAATAATTGACTTAAATAATTTCTCCATAATCTCCTCCTAATATATATAAACGCTTCCAATTACCTAAATTACTTGTTTAATGCTTATGAATTTGCGTTAAAATGCTATTTACTTTTGTATAGAGTAACTTTATAATTAAATATGAATAAGAAAGTAAACATAGAGGGGGTTCTTAAGAAGATGGATAAAGTTTATAAAACTCTAGGCTTCTGGACTGCTATTTTTGCTACGATGTTTTATGTCGGTGGTATGGACATGATGGCATATTTCTTCTTAGCACAAACTGGATTTTTCGTATTGTTGGGATACTTAAAATTAACAGAAAGAATGTATATGTATATATTCGCAATTTATTTAGTATTATGTTTTGTTGGATTTACATATTATTCTACATTCTTATTAGAGCCAAGTTTTGGAGCACATCATTAAAAGAAGCATTACACAAACGTGTAATGCTTTTTTTTAATTAAATCCATTTAAATACGGATTTGACATTTCTTCATCTGCTATTGTTGTCTCCGGTCCGTGACCTGGGAAAATAGTTGTATTTGGATCTAGCTCTAACAACTTATCTTCAATTGAATTCAATAATGTTTTTGTATCACCTTTATATAAATCCGTTCTGCCAATTCCACCTTTAAATAAAGTATCACCTACAATAGCAAAGTCGCCAAATACAAATGATAAACTACCCGGTGAATGACCAGGCGTATGAATCGCTTCAAATTTAAATTCACCAATCTCATATTCTCCAGGTTCCATTATTTGTGGAACAGTATGTTGAACCACTTGTGGTAATTGATACATTGCAAATTTTTTAGAACCATTTTTCTCTGTATCCGTTAACCATGATTTTTCTTCAGGATGCACATATACTTTCACATCAAATTCATTTGCGACATCATCTACTGCACCTATATGATCAAAATGAGCGTGCGTTAATAATACAGCACTTACCTTTTTATGATATTGTTTAATTTGTTTATTTAAAAAATCGCCATTATCTCCTGGATCTATCACGAGTAATTCGTTTTCACCTTCGAGAATATAACAATTTGTTTCTACAATTCCTAATGAAAAACTATGTACTTGCATTTTATTTCCTCCTCTTTTAAAAAGTATCTCGACAAAACCACATATTAATTATACAATTAATATGATAATAAAAGAAATTTGTATTGGGGGTATTGGAATGCCATTTATCGACACAGGGGAACTATTTGAGTTATTTGGAGTAAAAATCCATATCGGTGTTAATATTTTCTCATTATTAATGCTAGCTGTTTTTATTCTAGCTATATTTGGTTTAATTTCAGCATTCAAAAACAAAAATATTTTGGGCATTCTTTTTGGTGCAATAACTGTAGTATCTTTTGGGTTCTTCTCATTAGCTACAATCTTTACATACGGTTATCCAATTTTACATCATTAAAGAAAAGACGAGTTTACACTCGTCTTTTTTTATTTGTTCAAATGTTTATTAACAGAATCTAATTTATCGTTCATTTTTCTAGATTTATCTCTTCTATCGTCAATTCGGATATTTGTACAAACTCTGTCTAATCCTTTATTGAACGGACTTTCATGAATTTCTTGAATAATTTCAAGTAAATCTTTTAGATCACCTTCAATAAGCGTATTCATTGGTGTTAATTGATAATCAATTGTACCTGCCTCTTTATGCTTTTCAAGAATTATTTGTATATCTGCAATATATTCACTCACACTAGGTCCTTCTGTTCCTACTGGTATTACGACTACGTCAACTATTGCCATTATTCATTCTCCTTTTCTATTACATATGTCTTAATTAGACCAGCTGCACCGATGATACCTGCGTCATTTCCTAATTGTGCTACTACGATGTTTGTACCATCTTGTGCAGGTTTAAATGTCATTTTTTCATAATGCTTTTTAATAAATTGGATAAGAATATCGCCGGCTTTACTAACGCCACCACCAATTATAATATATTTAGGGTTTGTCATAACGCTAACAACACTTGCAGCATAAGCTATGTAACCAGCAACTTTATCAATGATAAATAAACTGAATTCATCTCCAGATTTTGCAGCATCAAATACGTCTTTAGCTGTAACATTTTTACCTGTAATTAAGTCATGAATACTTGATTTCATATTGATATTTGGATAATAATGATGTACTAAATTAATGACACCTGTAGCTGAAGCAACCGTTTCAAGACAGCCCTTCATACCACAATTACATTGGAATCTTTTCTTTTGATCCACTAAGAAATGACCTATTTCAGCGCCTGAACCATTATGCCCATGAAGTAATTCTCCATTTGAAACAATGCCGCCACCTACACCAGTTCCTAGCGTCATACAAACAACGTCACTTTCATTTTGGCCAGCGCCTTTAAATTTTTCTCCTAAAGTTGCAACATTCGCATCATTATCTACGTAAATTGGACCATCAAAATATTGTTGCATATGTTTTCTAACTTCAATGTTACCAGTCCAATTTAAATTCACAGCACCATTGACGATACCATTTTCAAAATCAATTGGGCCAGGTACGCCGATTCCCATACCGATAATGTTCTTGATATCGATATCTTTTCTGTTCAGATGTACAACAAATGAATCATATATATTCTCTAATATACCTTCCCCTGTTTTATTCGTTGAAATTTCCCATTTCTCTTCGATATTTAGTGAACGATCAAAAATACCTAATTTACAAGTCGTACCACCAATATCTGCTGATAAAATATGTGTCATTTTTTCTCAATCCTTCTCTGATTTATAATAAGTCTTGCTTGTAAAAATGTTTCTTTATCAATAAGCATAGATTGATACATAGCTTTTATTTCTTGTTCCATCATTTCTAGTTGATCTTCTTCATCTTTAAAATAAATAATATAACCAAACTTTTTAAGTAATTGTTGTACGTCGTATAAATTATTCATAAAGTTAACTCCTAAACGCATCAATTTCATCTTTTAATGCTGCATAATGTTTATTCTTTTTATCAAGCTTTATTGCCTTATTAATAAACTTATTTGCTTTATCATAGTCATCTTTTGCTCTATAACCTAAAGCTAATTGGTAATTTAATTTAGCTGAATTAGGAAAAACTTTTAAACCTCTTTCCCATTCTAGTATCGCTTCATTCAAAGACGTATTGTTCGCTACGATTAAGCCACTTAAAATATATGTCTCATCCGACTCGAAGTTCTTTTCTTTAATTTGCTTTACCATTGTTTCCGCTCTATCAAAATCACCGTTATTCATAGCATCTTTTGTTAATTCATCATATATATAATGTTGTTGTCTGTTAAATATAATAACGATCAAAATGATGATGATCACTATAAAGGCAATAATATAATAAAGTTTGAACTTGTCATGTTCCATCCATTTGTAAATGATAAACATTAAGATTGCCCCGCCAACAAATCCACCTAAATGAGCGAAGTGGTTCACATTATTAATAAACAATGCTAATAACGAAATAATCACAATACCGATAAATGTTTGTAATACAAATTGTTTATTAATATTTTTACGTGTAAATAAGTACACGATAAATGCACCAATTAATCCAAAAATGGCACCACTTGCACCAATTGAAATGGATTGTGTATCTATACTAAGCGATACAATACCTGCAAATAGACCTGATATGAAATAAATGGTGAACATTTTAATGGACCCTAATGCACCTTCAATCAGTTTACCGAATATAATAAGCGAAAATACATTCATCATTAAGTGTGTAAAATTCGCATGTATAAACATGGACGTTAATAAACGGTACCATTCACCGTGAGCAACATTGAAATGCACAAGTCCACCGTAATCGACTAAATTAATTTGGCCAAAATGATTAAAAATTAAAACTAAAGACAGCCAAACAATTACATTAGCAGCTACTAAAAAGTATGTGACAGGTGAAAACTTAAGCATAAAGCTATCAATAAAGCTCGCATTCAATAATTTGTTTTTATATGTCGTAACAGGATTTGTTCTATTACGTTTAATTTGATGCTTCGTTACAAAGTGATGAGATACTTTCTCGAAATCACTAAGCTCATATAAAGCATGATACCTAATTTTAGGTCGTTTAGTATGATTAAACTCAGTGAAATCTATCTCTTTTTCGGTAATATAAAAAACATCTAATTGTTCAAAGCTAAACCCTATACTATCAATTAAGTCACCTAAATGGTCAGTGATTTTTTCTAAGTCAAAATCAACTTCTTGATGTGTAGGCGTCTTATGTATAAATCTTTTGACAATTTTTTTAGATTCATGAGTCAACCATATTTCTGCTTCTTCTTCAATCGATATTATTTTGTAACCTTCTGTATAAACTAAATAATATATCGACTTCCACATTTGTTTTGTTTTATCCATCTATTCTTCTCCATATATATCATTTGGTGTCAACATCTCATCAACTGGTATATCATGTGATTCAGCTTCAAAGTTTCTTATCTGAAAAGGATATAACAAACTTATTGTATGTCCATTATAATGAGATAAATATTTATCATAATACCCTCCACCATAGCCTATTCGATAACCATCTTGATTAAATACAACACCAGGTACAATAATTAAGTCAATATCATCACTAATTTCAGTTTCTTGATTAACATACTTAATGCCTTTTTGATCAATTGCAATGGAATTCAAATCAAGTAGTCGTTGAAATTCCATTTGTTTCGTTTCGTAATTGGTTCTCGGTACGAATACTTTCTTACCTATATTTAAAAGATGTTCAATAATAGGTATCGTATTGACTTCATGATCCATACTCATAACGATAGCAATTGAATTGGCTTGCTTAAAATTGTTATGTTCAAATAATTGTTCTTTTAAATTTAAATCATATTGTTCTTTTTGAGAAATGTCTTGATTTCTCAAAAAGAACAATATTTCTTTTCTTAAATTTTTCTTGTTTGACATGAATTTAACACTTCCAAATATTGATTAAATTTTTATCAGTTACATATAATATGATAACACAAGAATTATTGTGATAGGTAGTCGTACAACCTTTAAAGGTATTAAAAAAAACACATTCCCGTATAATGGAATGTGTTTTTATTCGTTTTATTATTTTGTTTCTCTATGAAGAGTGTGTTTACCGTCACGAGCACAATATTTTTTCATTTCAATACGCTCTGGGTTGTTACGTTTATTCTTTTTAGAGATGTAGTTTCTTTCACCACAATCAGTACATGCTAAAGTTACATTTACGCGCATGATGAACCCTCCTATTCTTATTTCAATTAATATACGACCTTATTATAATACCATCTATGCTTATATAATTCCAGTACTATTTTTCAATAGGTTCATAGTGTTCACCAGTTATATAATAATAGCAACTTTCACTGATATTCGTGATGTGGTCTCCTATTCTTTCTAAGTATCTTGCAGCAAGATGTGCTTGACCAGAAATAAATGGATCGTTATCGATTAAATATGTCGTGTTATTAATCTCACGATATAAATCATCAATATCATTGTCGCGATCAATAATTTCTTTTATCAACAAGATATCTTTGTCATTAACTGCCACTTCTAAATCTTTTAACATTAACATTGCTAACTTACCCATTGTTTTTAATCTCGTTAGTATAAAGTAATCTGTTATTTTAACTCTTTTTCTGATTTGAGCAATATTAGTAGAATTATCTGCCATTCGCTCTAATTCAGAAGCTATTTTTAAACCTGAGATCATAACACGAAGGTCTGTCGCTATAGGTTGTTGCTTTGTAATTAGCATAACTACTTTTTCATTAATGTCATATTCCATTTGGTTAATTTTTTTATCGTATTTAATTAAATTACGAGCGTTGTTTCTATCTTCATCGCTCAATACAGATATTGATTGTTCTATCATAAAGTATACTTCTTTACCCAACACAAATAAATCATTAATGAGTGAATTTAATTCATCTTCATATTTTTCTCTAATAACCATATTATCCAAATCTCCCTGAAATATAATCTTCAGTCTTCTTATCTGTTGGGTTAGAGAAGATTTTATCTGTTTGATCGAACTCATTTACATAACCGTTTAAGAAGAACGCTGTTTTATCAGAAATTCTAGCTGCTTGTTGCATGTTATGTGTCACGATAATGATTGAGTATTTAGTTTTTAATTCTTGCACAAGTTCTTCAACTTTTAGTGTTGAAATAGGATCTAGTGCTGAAGTTGGCTCATCCATTAATATAACATCTGGTTCAATTGCTAAACATCTTGCAATACAAATTCTTTGCTGTTGTCCACCAGATAAGCCATATGCATTTTTATCTAGTCTATCTTTACATTCATCCCAGATTGCTGCACCTTTTAATGAACGTTCAACGATTTCATCTAGTACTTTTTTATCTGTAATACCATGAATTCTAGGTCCATAAGTAATATTGTCATAGATTGATTTTGGGAATGGATTCGGTTTTTGGAACACCATACCGACATTTGTTCGTAATTCTTCAACACTATATTTCTTGTCGAAAATATTTTTATCTCTATAAATGATCTCTCCAGATGTTTTAACACTTGGAATTAATTCAATCATTCTATTTAATGTTTTAATATAAGTAGATTTACCACAACCAGATGGTCCAATAATTGCAGTCACTTCATTTTCTGCAATATCTAAATTTATATTTTTAAGCGCATGAAAATCTCCATACCATAAATCTAAATTATTCGTTTTATAAACAATATTTTTATCTTCTACTGCTATTTGTTGATTTGCTGTCATTTCATTTGAAGGTATATTTTGAGATAAATCTCTAATTTTTACGTCTGTCATAGTCATGACCCCTCTTCATTTTGATTATTATAATTTTCTTTGATATTTATTTCTAATATAGATTGCGATTGAGTTCATAAGAATTAAAATTACGAGTAATACGATAATTGCTGCCGATGAAACAAACTGAAATTCTGCTTGTGGCAACTTAGCCCAGTTGTATATTTGCATTGGTAAAGCTTGGAAAGATTCAAATATACTGTTAGGTGTTTTCATCAATATGGCAGGAATACCGATTACAACAAGTGGAGCTGTTTCTCCAAGTGCTCTTGATAGTGCAAGAATTGTCCCTGTTAAAATACCAGGTATTGAAGCTGGTAATACGATGTTTTTAATCGTTTGCCATTTAGTACCACCTAATCCTAATGATGCTTCTCTAATAGATGATGGGACAGCTTTAATTGCTTCCTGACTTGCTACGATAATAATTGGTAAAATCATAAGTGACATCGTTAATGCTGCTGCAATAACAGTCTTACCTAGAGATAAGTTTTCAATACCTGCACCACGTACAAATATTGTTAATCCTAATAAACCAAATACTACTGATGGCACACCTGCTAAATTTGAAATATTAACTCTTATAAATTTTGTAAACCAGTTTTCTTTTGCGTATTCAACCATGTATATTGCTGTACCAACACCAAGAATGATAGATATAGGTGCTATTGTCATCATGAGCCACAATGTCCCAATTAATGCCCCTTTAATACCTGCTCGTTCAGGTGATGTTGATGAGAAGTTTGTGAAGAAATCTGTACTTAGATAAGGAATACCTTTTCTAAATATGTCAAATAGCAAAATAGCTAATACGATTAAGCCAATTAATGTACAAACGAAAAATATTGATTTTATGACTTTATTTTTCATTAGTCTTGTCGGCAGCTTTTTACGAACGACGGTTTGATCAACTAAATTAACTTCTGACATATTAATACTCCTCTCTAAATCGTTTTGTAATCCATTGTGAAATGATATTCATAATGAATGTGAATATAAACAATGTGAAACCTACAGCATAAATACTGTAATAAATATCAGATCCGTACGTCGCATCTCCAGTCGCAACTTGAACAATGAATCCAGTCATTGTTTGAATAGACCCAATTAAACTAAAGCTTGAATCTGGTGTACTACCTGCCGCTAAAGATACGATCATTGTTTCACCTATCGCTCTTGAAATCGCTAATACAACAGATGCGATGATACCGGATAAAGCCGCTGGAAATACGATTTTAGTTGCAAGTTCAAACTTTGTTGCACCTAATCCCAGTGCACCTTCTTTAATTGAATCAGGTACCGAACTCATTGCGTCTTCACTCATACTCGTAATCATCGGTATAATCATGACCCCCACGACTAAACCTGGACTAATTGAGTTAAAGCTTCCTAAATCCGGGAATATACCTCTTAAAATTGGTGTTACAAATGTTAACGCGAAAAATCCGTAAACAATTGTTGGTATACCTGCTAATATTTCAAGAACTGGTTTAATAATTCTTCTTGATCTATCAGATGCATATTCACTCAGATATAGTGCTGCACCTAATCCAACTGGAACAGCAAAGATTGTCGCTACTGCTGTAACTTTCAACGTTCCTAAAATCAGTGCGAAAATACCGTATTTAGGATCAGATGAAAATGGTGCCCAGTCTTTCGTAAATAAAAATTCAAATGGATTCACTCTCGTAAAAAATGTTGCTGTTTCAGTGACAAGTGTGAATAATATCCCGATTGTTGTAAGTACAGAAACTGAAGCGATTAACAATAAAATAATGGGAACAGCTTTATCTGCAAAGACTTTACCTTTATTATTGTTATTTTGCTTAATCAATTCTTGTACTGAAGTTTGTTGTTTCATAAAAATAACTCCTTCATTTTGAAAAAGGGCGATTACTGACCGCCCTCTGCTTTAATTTATTAATGATTATTTTTTAAATTTTTCTAACGTTTCTTTATCTTCTTTATACTCATCATCTTTCAATGGAACATAACCAGCGTCTTTTGCAGCATCAGCTGAGTTATCAATTACATATTCCATAAATCCGTAAAACGCATCATTATCTTCTAGAGATTTATTTTTCGCATATACGAATAATGGTCTACTTAATGGATAACTACCATCATTAACTGTTTTATCTGTAGGTTCTATTGCTTTTCCATCATCTTTAATCTTCACAGCTTTAAGTGAATCTTTATTTTCCTGATAGAAGTTATATCCAAAGAATCCGATAGAATCTTTATTATCTTGGACAGATTTAACGATGACATTCGTGTCAGCATTTTTCTCAGATTGTAAATCTTTTTCATCTAATACTTCTTCACTAAAGAAGTCATAAGTACCATGTGATTGGTCTGGTGAAAATGCTTTGATCTTTTTATCAGGGAATTTTGAATTAACATCTTTCCACGTTTTTGCTTTTCCACTATAAATTTTTGCTAATTCATCCATACTCAACTCATCAACAAAGTCATTATCTTTGTTAACAGCTACTGTTAAGCCGTCTTGAGCAACTTTAAATTCAGTGTATTCTATTTTAGCCTTTTTCAATTTTTCTTTTTCTTCATCTTTAATATCTCTAGAAGCATTTGAAAAGTCTGTTTCTCCCGCTATGAACTTTTCAAAACCACCACCAGTTCCTGATACACCAATTGAAACTGAAACATCAGGTTGCTCCGCTGAGAAGTCTTCGTTTATTTTTTCCATAACTGGTGCAACTGTTGATGATCCATCACCTTTAACTTCACCACTTAATTTTTTATCATCTGAAGATTTAGTATCCCCGGAACTAGATTTTTCAGCTGCCCCACCACAAGCTCCTAATAAAAGTACAGAACTTAAAGCTGTTGTTGATCCGATTAATTGCCACTTTTTCATGTTAAATCCTCCTAATTAATATCGCCTTAATCTTTATTACATCTTTACTTTACAATTTCTTTATTAAGTACAAATAAATTGAATGTAAATTTTGTGTTAACTTCATATGAAAACGTTTTAAAATGTAAAAAAATGAAGAGAATGGTGTTTTATTATGGGGACTGTAGTTACAAAAGTACGGAGAACTGTTAATAAGAGCAACTATAATTACAAAACTCGGCCGAATTGTTAATATAGACCCCCTTAGTTACAAAAATCCGGAGAACTGTTACTATAGGCTGCCTTAGTTACAAAAGTCGGGAGAATTGTAAATAAGGATACCCATAGTTACATAAGTCAGGAGAACTGTAATTATGCATGCACAAACAAAATCGTAAACTATGTACTTCACTAAATCTAATACTGTTCAAAAATAAATTCCCACATAAAAAAATAACATCTCATTTCTACTGAATTAATCAGTAAAATGAGATGTCATTTTGAATCAATCTTTATATTGAGTTATTTTCTATCTTTAAAGTAATAGTTAATAATATCTCGACCTAAATCCCCACCTGGTAACCATGGTTCTGGTACGGGTTGGTTTGTATATGTGATAGAGAATGATAATTCAGGATTTTTAGCAGGTGCATATCCAATATATGTTGAGTTTACTTTCGGTTTACCATCTTTGAATACTTCTGCTGTACCTGTTTTACCAGCTGATCTTACAACCGTTTTGTTAAAACTAGAATAACCTGTTCCTTCTGGCTTATTAAATGCCATATCGAAACCTTTTTGTACTTGTTTTATTTCTTTATCACTATTATTAACCTTATTCATCACTTCACCTTTAAATGTCTTTTTGATAGGTCCAAGTGAATCTTCATTTGTAGAGTTTCTAATTTCTTTTGCTAAATGTGGTTTCAATCTATAACCATCGTTCGCAATTGTAGCGACATATTGTGATAACTGTATAGGTGTATAAGTATCGAATTGTCCTATTGCTAAATCAATGTAGTTACCTGGATTATCTTTAATTGGTTCAATTTGACCTGCTGATTCATTTGGTAAATCAATACCTGTTTTAACACCTAAACCAACTTGATTTAAACCTTTACGTAATTTGATACCTGCTTGTTCTACATCAGATGGTAGTGACATACCACTACTGTATGGAGAGCCAGCTAATAACAATGCTGTCTTATACATAAATACGTTTGATGAATGCATTAAAGCTTCAGCATCTGTAATTGTTTTTCTGCCATTTTGGTTAAAGTATGATCGTTTTGTTAAACCACCACTAAATTTTAATGGTTCATCGACCATTGTATCGCCAACATTTAATACGCCGTTTTGATAGCCAGTAAGTAATGTAGCACCTTTAACAGATGAACCTACTGTATATTGACTTGTGAAGTTACCTATATGGTTATCCGTAATCTTGCCATTTTTATCAATATCACGTCCGGCCATTGCTAACACATCACCGTTTCTAGGATCTTGGACGACAACCATAACTCTGTCCATATCTGTAGCGCCTTTACTTCTTAATGATTCAATGTGTTTATCAATATATTCTTCAACTTTTTTCTGTAAATCTATATCGATTGTTAACACTAAATCGTTACCACGTGAACCTTGTGAAATAACTTCAGAACTTGTTATTTTCCCAGATTTATCAGTGACATATTTCATTTTCTTCTTAGAGCCTTTTAAAATATCTTCATATTGATATTCTAAGTAAGATTTACCAACTCTATCATTTCTAGAATATCCTTTAGCGAGATAGTCATTCACTAACTCTTTAGGTAATCCCTCTTCTTTACTTGAAACATTTCCAAATAAAGTTCTTAAAGTGTCACCATAAGGATAACGTCTTTCCCAGTCCATTGTTGTATTAACGCCAGGCAGTTCTGATAAATGTTGAGATACAGCTGCATACTCATCATTTTTAACACCTTCATTTTTTATAACAACAGGACTCAGCTGAGATCCAGAATTCATTTCTCTAAATATCGCAAGGATTTGTAAATCCTTTTTGGATAATTTATCTGTATATTTAGATGTCACTTTGTCGTATAACGCTTTATCATAATCATCTTGACTAATATTGCCATCAGAGAATAAAGCTTGTTCATCTTTCATTAACTTTTGAACTTCATCTTGATTTCTCAATATCCAAAAATCTTGCTTATCACGTTCTGTAATATTTGAAGTATCCATCTTCATTAAGTGAGATAGTTTTTCAGCGATTTTTAAAATATCATCTTGGCTCGTTCTTCTATCTCTTGTGTATGTAATTGCCTTTTTAGACTCATTGTCTACTAATACTTTACCGTTTCTATCATATATACGGCCTCTAGGCACCGATTCATTAACTGTAATAGATTCTGTACTATCTATCGTTCTTTTGTATTCTCCGCCTTTTACAATTTGTAAATAACCTAGCCGCATAATGAGCACAGAGAATAAAATGACGACAACTGCCAATATTAGGCTTACGCGTTTATTCATTAATAGGCGAAATGCTTCTTCTTTTGATTTCTTTTTTACTCGTTTCAACAACTAAACCTACCTTTTTAACTCTATTATAATAATTTCATCATATATTATTATGACTTACATTGCTATTGATATAGGTAAATTTTTATAAAAAAAGAGTGGAGCTGAAATCTCGTTTAAATAAAAAGATTTCATTGCTCCACCCCATCAGGATGATTGTTTTATTAATCAGTCATCCAAATTTAAAGTCGAATTATTTTGCAGCTTGGTATAATTCGTTTACTTTATCCCAATTTACAACGTTCCAGAATGCATTAATGTAATCTGGGCGTCTGTTTTGGTAGTTTAAGTAGTAAGCATGTTCCCAAACATCTAAACCTAAAATTGGAAGTTTACCTTCTGAAATTGGGTTATCTTGGTTTGGAGTTGAAACAATCGCTAATTCGCCATTATCTACAACTAACCATGCCCATCCTGAACCAAAACGGCCAGCTGCTGCAGCTGCAAATTCTTCTTTGAATTTGTCTAATGAACCAAATGTAGAACTAATTGTATCTACAACTTCTCCTGAAGGCTCAGAAGCATTTGGAGTTAATAGTTCCCAGAATAATGAATGATTATAATGTCCGCCACCATTGTTTTGAACTGCAGTACGGATATCATCAGGAACAGAGTTTAAGTTTTTAACAATATCTTCAATAGATTTGCTTTCTAAATCTGTACCTTTCACTGCATCATTTAATTTTGTTACATAAGTGTTATGGTGTTTCGTATGATGAATCTCCATAGTTTCTTTATCGATGTGTGGTTCTAATGCATCATACGCATATGGTAATTTTGGTAATTCAAAAGCCATAAAAAATCATCCTCCTCATTTGTTTTACATACCTATCTTATCAAGATTAAAGTTTTATAACAAATAATTTGTTTAATAAATAATCAAAAAATTTTTAATTCTCGTTTATCGCCTTGCAACAGGTGTTTTTAAACATTATTATTAAGTGAAGAAGAGGTGAATTTATGCAGTATATAAAAGAGCTTAAAAGGTTATTTAAGCATCCTAGTAAGTATCCAATGTTTAGAATTACGAAGTTAAGATACATATTCCTTCATATATTATTATTAAGTTTGATATTAATCATACCTAATTCTATTCAATACATACAAATCACTCAAAATTTATCAACGTTAGTCAATGATGAAGTGACAGAGATACCTGATTTTGAAATCGATCAGAACAAAATGATTTTATCCCAAGATAAATCTATTAAATTAAACCATCACCAAACGGTCGAATTTACTAAATCTAATGATTTCGAGATGAAAGATCATCATTTAATCGTGTTTAAACCTAATCATATTGAGATTTCAAATTATAGTGACTACACAGAAATCAGCTATGGGTCCCTATCTTCCCTTGTTACCGATCAAGATGATTTAATTAAGTTTATTGAAACAATAAATGATTCTAAATATTTTTACTTAAGTTTGATTGTTGTCTTTCTATTATTTTTTCAATTTTTAAGCTTATCTATCAAAATTGGTATTCTAGCATTTGCTGGACATTTATTGGGAATGATTTTACGAAGAAAGTCTCGCTTTATGACTTGGTTCAAAATGATGACATTTGTGATAACGCTTCCGACTTTAGTCCTATTATTAGGAATGATTACAGTGATTCCTTTATTAATAATTGCTTCATGGTGTATAATCATTTTAAGCATTGTTATGATTGCTATGTATTTACCTAAAGGAAAAAGACTTGCTAAAGTGTAAAGATTAGCAAATTTAAACAAAGGAGTCTTATCATGTCAGAAATCATTCATCGCACGAAAACGAGACCTGTTAAAGTTGGGGATTTAACGATTGGCGGTTCAGATGAAGTTATCATTCAAAGTATGACGACTACAAAAACATATGATGTTGACGCAACTGTAGCTGAAATTAAACGATTAGAAGAAGCTGGTTGCCAAATTGTTAGAGTAGCTTGTCCAAATGAAGAAGACGCATATGCAATTAAAGATATTAAAGCGCAAATCAATATACCTTTAGTTGTAGATATTCATTTCAATTACAAATTAGCTTTAATTGCAATTGAAAATGGCGCAGATAAGATTCGAATCAATCCAGGAAACATTGGTAGACGTGAAAAAGTTGAAGCAGTTGTCAAAGCATGTAAAGAAAAAGGTATTCCTATTCGAATTGGTGTTAATGCTGGATCATTAGAAAAACATATTATTAAAAAATATGGCTACCCTACTGCTGATGGTATGGTCGAAAGTGCATTACATCATATTAAAATACTCGAAGATTTAGATTTTCATGACATTATCGTATCAATGAAAGCAAGTGACGTAAATTTAGCTATTGAAGCATACACGAAAGCAGCTCAAGCTTTTGACTACCCACTACACTTAGGAATTACTGAAAGTGGTACACTATTTAATGGAACGGTTAAATCGTCTGCAGGATTAGGCGCAATACTAAGCTTAGGGATTGGTAATACGTGTAGAATTTCTTTATCAGCTGATCCAGTCGAAGAAGTTAAAGTAGCGAAATCTTTGCTTAAAGCATTTGGTTTAGCGAGTAATGCTGCTACATTAATTGCTTGCCCTACATGTGGACGAATAGAAATTGATTTAATATCGATAGCTAATGAAGTAGAAGAATATATTTCAAACCTTCAAGTCCCATTAAAAGTAGCTGTACTTGGTTGTGCAGTAAACGGTCCTGGAGAAGCAAGAGAAGCTGATATCGGCATTGCTGGTGCACGTGGTGAAGGGTTACTGTTTATGAAAGGTAAAACCGTTCGTAAAGTACCTGAAAAAACAATGGTTGAAGAATTAAAAAAAGAGATAGATAAATTAGCAATTGAAATGGAACAAAATAAAGAAGCTCAAAAAGCATAAAGTAAAAGGTGAATTTTTATGAATCAAAAGCCAAGATTAGGTATAGATATTGACGGCACAGTTACATGTCCAAAAACATTTGTACCCTATTTACAAAGAGATTTTAATCAACAACTTAAATATGAAGATATTACAGAATACAATTTAGCAAATGTCTTAAACTGTAAAGAAGAAGAAATGTTGAGTTGGTTTAAAAATAATGAATCACATATATACCAACACTCCCCTGTTGCAGAGGGCGCAAGAGACATTTTGAATCAACTAAAAGATGACTACGAACTATATTATATAAGTGCAAGACATCATTATTTAGAAGATATTACGAAAGAATGGTTCCAATCACATCATATACCATTTGATCAAATTACATTAACAGGTAGTCATAATAAATTAGAAGTGACAAAAGAACAGAATATCGATATTTTCTTTGAAGATAAATTAGATAACGCAGAAGATATCAATCACTATTTAAATATCCCTGTTTTCTTGTTTGACACACCATATAACCAGAAAGATTTACAAAATGGTATATATAGAATTAAAAATTGGCATGAAGTATCAACGTTACTTCATAGAATATAGTTAAAACCTGGCCCATATATGAGATGGACCAGGTTTTTTCGTGTATTGTGTAATTAAAGTGTCGGCTAACGATCTTGTTTCATTTTCTTGGACGTTAGAATTTCTAACGATCTTGTTTTCGAGTCTTGATTGTTAGCGCATATAATTTTTTATTTTTTGCGTACAAAATGCCGGCTAACGATCTTGTTTTCGAGTCTTGATCGTTAGCGATAGTACTCAACCCCACACCTATACCTCCAAATAAAAAATGGTAGCTCCTCAAGCTACCATTCTTCACTTCTTATACTGTTTTGCATTGTTCACATTTACCGTATACTTCTAATTTATGTGATGCTATTTCTACATTAGGTAATTGTTGTTTTATAGAATCCATTGGGCAAAAGTCTATTACTTTTGTTGTACCACATGATTCACAAATAAAATGATGATGATGGTGACTTTGACATGCAATTCTAAATTTCATTTCGCCGTCTATTTCAGTACTTTCGATAATATTCAAGTCTTTAAACAAGTATAAATTACGATAAATTGTATCGAAAGATAATCCATTATAATCGTCTTTCAATGCTTCTTGAATATATTTCGCTGTGATATATTTATCCTCATCTACAAATAATGAGATGATATCACGACGTTTATTTGTGTACTTATGTCCATCATTTTTCAATATTTGAATGGCTTCCTCTACTTTCAAGATGATAGCCTCCTTTTTTAATCAATACTTTACTATACGCAATACTAGCAAGTAATTCTATAATCAATAATCCTACTATAATACCTCCTGGTGAAATATTTAAATAGAAGGATAATATCAAACCTAGTACTACTGAGATTTCACCGAATAAAATACTTAATGCGATTAACTGTTTAAATCCTTTAGCTAATCTCATGCTTGTAGCGACTGGCAATGTCATTAAACTACTCACTAACAAAATACCAACAACTCTCATTGAAGCTGAAATAACAAGTGCCACAATGACAATAAATAATAATTGGATCCATTTTGGCATGCCAATAACTTTTGAGTATTCTTCATCGAAAGATAATACAAATAGTGATTTGTATAATAACATAACAAAGATTAAAACAATTATTGTAATGACGATAATTGTAAATAAATCACTTAAGTTTACGGCACTAATTGAACCGAATAAATATCCAAATAAATCTTGGTTAAATCCATTTGCTAAAGAAATAAATATCACACTAATACCTATACCACCGCTCATGATGATTGGTATTGCGATTTCTTGATAATGTTTATATTCAGTTCTTAATTGTTCTATTAATAACGCACCTGCTATTGAAAAAATAATACCAAACCATATTGGATTTATAGTAGCAAACAATGGACTAACACTCATTAAGAACAGTCCCATTGATATACCACCTAACGTCACATGGCTTAAAGCATCCGCAATGAGCGATAGCCTTCTAACTACAATAAATGCCCCTATTAAAGGTGCAATCAATCCTACTAAGATACCACTTATAAATGAGTATCTTATAAAATCAAAATTTAAAAACGCATCAATCACGATATAACACTCCTTCATTCAGGAGCATAAATCTATCTCTCGTTTCAACTGACATATCCAATCTCCTTATTTAAAATCTATATATTTATTCTGCTCGACGTTAACTTTGTACTAATTCTTCAACTTCTTCATGTGCACAACAGTCACGATCATGTTGATGATCGACAAATTGTACGGGATGTCCATAGATTTTAGATATTGAGACTTCATCTAATGATTTAAATGACTCACTTGTACCATGGAAATGTATATGTTGATTTAAGCAAGCTACTTTACTTGCTGTATCAGCTACAACACCAATATCATGCGTTACAAGAATGATTGTAATCCCTTCTTGCTTTAATTGCGTCAGTAATTGATAAAATTCTGAAACATGTCTTGCATCAATACCTACAGTAGGTTCATCTAATATTAAAATACTCGGTTTAGAAATTAATGCTCTAGCAATAAACGTTCTTTGCTGTTGACCGCCTGATAACTGTGCAATATTTTCATTCTTAAGATCACTTATATTTAATCTTTCTAATATGGCATCTACTTGTGCAGCATCTTCTTTATTAAACCATTTAAAAAGACTTTTATTTTTAGTTAAACCACTCATGACAACTTCTTTTACTGTCGCTGGGAAACCAGAGCTAAAAGCGTTGGATTTTTGTGATACATAACTAATTTTTTCCCAAGATTTATATTGATTTATTTTTTTACCACTTATTAAGATATCACCTTTTTGTAAAGGTAATAACCCTAATATCAATTTCAGTAAAGTCGATTTCCCAGACCCATTTGGGCCAACTATTGCCAAGAAATCTCCTTTATAAATTTGTATATTAATATGGCTAAGTGCCAATTTATTTGGATAACTATAACTGATATCTTTTAACTCGAAAATCGGTGTTTCTTTTTCCATCTTCATCACCTCGTCAATAGAATACTATACAATGAATATGAAAGAATGTAAATAGTAATGTTTACGAACAAAAAAGAATGCTAATTGAATTAGCATTCTTAAATAATGTTATTGATTAAAGATTTTTTCTTTTAAATCTGGATCGAATGTACCATTTTTAATCATTTCGATTTCATATTTATATGGTGGTTTTTTATTCTTTTTGTCATCACCAACATATGGTGTTTCTAAAATTTTAGGTACTTCTTTAAATGCATCATGATTGACGATATAGTGCAATGCATCATAACCAATTGATCCAAAGCCAATATTTTCGTGTCTATCTTTTCTTGCACCTTGTGGATTCTTACTGTCGTTGACGTGAAGTACTTTTATACGGTCGATACCAACGATTTTATCAAACTCATTTAATACGCCATCAAAGTCTTCTTTAACGTTGTAACCAGCATCATTTGTATGACAAGTATCGAAACATACAGATAATCTTTCATTATGGTTTACACCATCAATGATTTGAGCAAGTTCTTCGAATGTTTTACCACATTCAGAACCTTTACCTGCCATTGTTTCCAATGCGATACGTACATCATTATTATTTGTTAATACTTCATTTAAACCTTCAATAATTTTTTGAATACCTTTTTCTTCACCAGCACCAACATGCGCACCTGGATGAAGTACGATGTCTTTAGCACCTAATGCTTCAGTACGTTCAATTTCTGATTGTAAGAATTCAACACCTAGGTTAAATACTTCTGGTTTAGTTGTATTTGCAATATTAATGATATATGGTGCATGCACAACAATGTTAGATAAACCATATTCTTTCATTGCTGCTTTACCATTTTCAATATTTAAATCTTCAATCTTTTTACGTCTTGTGTTTTGTGGAGCACCTGTATAAATCATAAATGTAGAAGCATTATAACTTGCCGCTTCTTCTGCTGCTTGTAATAGCATCTTCTTACCACTCATTGAAACGTGTGATCCAATTAACATATTTGACACCTATCCTTTTCTACTTTGTCTTTTTGTTCTCTTAGAATGAGCTTTCTTTTCTTTAAATTTCAACTCATCTAATTCTCGTTTGAATTTCTTCTTATAGCCAGGTTTTACTTTATTTTTATTGTTTCGTTTAATTTTTTGTTTTAGTGATTTTTCAATATTATCTTCTTTTTTAACACGTTTCGTACGCTTTTGACGATCTTTAATTTCTACAAATTCATCGTTTTTAATATCGACATGTTTAAACTTGTAATTATGCTTCTCAATTTGTGTAATTAAATCATCTTCATCAGGTGTATATAAAGTGATTGCGATACCTTTATAATCACCACGACCTGTACGACCAACTCTATGTGTAAAGAAGTCTATTTCTTTAGGTAAATCATAGTTGATAACGTGACTTACACCTTCAATATCAATACCACGTGATGCTAAATCACTTGCGACAACAAATTCAAAGTCTAATTGTTTAATACGTTTCATTTGTTGTGTTCTTTCTCTAGGTGATAAACCACCATGGATAACCCCTACTTTATAGCCTTCTTCTGATAAATACGCAACTAATTCATCTGCTCTATCACGGCTATTAGCAAATATGATTGCTAAATAAGGATTAATCACATTCATAACTTTTAAGACTTTTTCTTTTTTCTCAACACCTTTAGTCGGTATTAAGTAAAAGTCGATATTGTCTTTGTTAGATGATGCTGTTTCAATTTCAACAAATTCAGGATTACTTAAATATTTATTTAAGAATGGATGTAATGCTTTAGGAATCGTTGCACTAAATACTGAAATTTGTGCGTTTTCATCTAATCTACTCGCAATACTATCTACTTTAGGCATAAATCCTAAATCAATCATTAAATCTGCTTCATCTACAACTACTGACTTCGCTAGATGTAAATCTAAAGCACGCTCTACAGCCATGTCATCAATTCTATTCGGTGTACCTACAACAACATGTGGTGTATTTTTAGATTTATCAATATCTCTTGATTTATCTGTTCCACCAATGTATAGGCTAACTTTTACACCTTTTTTAAATTGAGTTAAATGTGAAGCTGCATCATATAATTGCTTTGCTAATTCTCTTGTTGGTGCCAAAATAATCACTTGTGGTTCTTTTATATCGACGTCAATTTTATCAAATAATGGTAGTAGAAATGCGTGTGATTTCCCTGTACCAGTTTGAGATTGTCCTATTATATTAGATCCTTTTTTAATTTTGGGTATAACTCTTCGCTGTATTTCTGTTGGCTGGTTAAAATGTAAATCTTTAACGGCCTCTACTAATTCATTTTCAAGTTGAAAATGTTCAAACGGATGCTTAGACATAAGCGACCCTCCTCGTTTCTTTTTCACTTCATACATTATATAGTAAATGCGCACTTTATGATAGGCTAAAAGATTTATTTTGAATTTTTATTTCGTTTCTTTAAGACTTGCGTGTTTGTTATAATAGACTTTAATAAGGAGGGCAATTTATGGAAATTATAAAGATTACCCCTAGAGGTTATTGTTACGGTGTTGTAGACGCTATGGTTATCGCTAGAAATGCATCTTTAGATAAGTCACTGCCAAGACCCATTTATATACTTGGCATGATTGTTCATAATAAACATGTGACTGATGCTTTTGAATCTGATGGCATTATTACGTTAGATGGTCCGAACAGATTGAAGATTTTAGAACAAATTGATGAAGGTACCGTTATATTTACTGCGCATGGTGTTTCACCTGAAGTCAAAAGACGAGCAAAAGAAAAAGGACTCGTTTGTATTGATGCGACATGTCCAGATGTAGATAATACACATCAGTTAATACGTGACGTTAAATCAAATGGCTATCACGTTATTTATATTGGTAAAAAAGGACACCCAGAACCTGAAGGCGCAGTTGGTGTGGCACCTGATATCGTACATCTCGTTCAAACTTTAGATGATATCGATGCCTTGCCAGAAGCATTAATGAACCAAAAACTTATCGTAACGAATCAAACAACTATGTCACAATGGGATGTTAAACACCTTATTGATGAATTAAAAGTTAAATATCCTCATATTGAAGTACATGAAGAAATTTGTTTAGCAACACAAGTTAGACAAGAAGCTGTTGCAACACAAGCAGATCAAGCAGATTTACTCATTATCGTTGGTGATCCTAAAAGTAATAATTCAAATAGATTAGCCCAAGTATCTAAAGAAATCGCACATACAAACGCATATCGAATCGCTGATTTGAGTGAATTAAAATTAGAATGGCTACAAGACATCGAAAGTGTCGCTGTAACGGCAGGTGCTTCAACACCAACACCTATCGTTAAAGAAGTCATTGATTATATTAAAAATTATGACCCGACAGAAGCGCGTGACGTAAATTTAACAAGTAATGTACCTGTTGAAAAAATATTACCTAAAATTAAAAAGCCTAAACCTGTAAAAATAATGGACTAAAAAAACTGCCGAATTTACTCGGCAGTTTTTACATATATTGATAAGGATCTGTATTAATAGAAGATGTTAACACTTTAATATTACCATTTGTCCATTCTTCTAATAATGACTTTAATCCTTCTTTCATAACATACTCACTATAATGATTAACATCTAAGACGTTTATACCGTCCATTAGTGCATCTAATGCTTCGTGATGTTTAACGTCTCCAGTAATAAATAAATCAGCTTGTTGTGCTTTAGCTAAATTTGCATATTCAATACCAGCACCACCAACAATTGCGACCCGTTTAATTTGCGCTGATTGGTCTCCAATAAATCTAACTGCTGGTATAGCGAGCTTTTGTTTATAGTTTTGCACAAATTCATTTACTGATTGCGTTTCTTTTAATTCCCCGATGATTCCTAAGCCTACAGAAGATGTTCTCGACATTTTGATGAAATCATAAACGGGTTCTTCATATGGATGTGTTTGAATAATGAGTTCTTTAGCAAGTGCTAAATCTTTCTCATCAACCATTAATTCTAGTTTCGTTTCATAAACCGTTTCAGTCTTATCTGCTTGTCCAAGATGTGGATTAGCTGTTGCACTAGGTTTAAATTGTCCTTTACCTTGTGACTGGAAAAATACTTCACTGTATTCTTCTGTTTGAGCTAAATGATGGTCATTAAATGCAGCTTTCATAGCTTCAACATCTTGATCAGGTAGGAATATTTGTACTTTATAATAGGACTCTTGTTGTTCTTCTAATACTTTCATATTACTTAATCCTATTTGTTGTCCAATCATGTAACTAACACCTTTAGGATGCACATCAAGATTTGTATGAAGTGCTATCAAATTGATATCGTTTTGTATCAATTTACGAATAATAGGACCATAGCTTTTATCCGTAATATTTTTAACACCTTTAAAAATAAGTGGATGATGTGCAATGATCGTATTGATGTTGTTTTGAATGGCTTCTTCTACAACTTCTAACGTACAATCTAATGTTGTTAATACACCGTTCACTTCACTTTTTTCTGAACCAATTAATAACCCAACATTATCCCAAGATTCACTCGTAGAAAATGGAACTTGTTTATCAATTTCGTGTAATAGCTCTTGAATAATCATTAAAGCACCTCTTTTATTTGAAGTATTTGTTGATTAATTTCATTATACCTATTTTTATCCTCATGATGTTCTAATTGTTTACTAATTTTATTAAGTGATTCTAATTCTCTTTGCCATTTTTCATAGAATAAATCATTTTTATTGGCTAATAATTTAGGACCAAATTTTAATTCTAATTCATTTAGGTCCATCTCACCTTTTTTAGCCACTATGATTTCATATATATGTTTTTTATCTTTTATGAGTTGTTCATCAACGATTTGATAACCAATGGTTTGTAATACTTTTCTAATTGGCAACGCATGTATATTAGCTTGTAAAATTAAATCCGGATGCCCTGTTAACTTATGCTTTCCTTCTTCAATAATTTGAGCAATTAATGGACCACCCATGCCACAAATCGTAATGGCATCAATCGTCTCGTCTACTACTTCTAAACCGTCGCCCAGTTTAACTTCAATAAGTTCATTCATACCATATAATTTAGTATTCTTTTGAGCAGCAAGAAAAGGTCCTTTGACAACTTCTCCAGCAATCGCTTCTTTAATTAATCCATTTTGAATTGCGTATATAGGTAAATATGCATGATCGGAACCGATATCTGCTAATTTGTGATGATTTAAATATTCACTTACCTTCATTAAACGTTTATTTATTTGGATCATTATTTTTCCCTTTCATTAAAAAAATCTTTTGCAATAGCAAAAGATTTTTTTGTGTTATTTAGCGCCATCTTTTAAGTACTTGACAAGTGTGTCTAAATCTTTATTTGAAATAGTAGCTTCGTCATGTGCAGGCATTGAACCTTTACCTTCACGAATGATTTTTTTCATTTCATCGGCACCTTTTTTGCTTCCAGCTAATTTAGGTCCCATTCCACCTTCAAGATTTTGTCCATGACAACTTGTACAATTGTCCTTAGCGAATGTAGCTGCATCAAACTTTTCAGTTTTAGCACCGCCACCGCCTTCTTTTTCTTCCTCTTTGTTAGCACCATGTGCTGACATGAAGAATATTAATCCTACACCGAGTAGTAAAATCAGAATAAACGGGATAACAGGATTACGATTCATTCATACAACCTCCCTTTTGTTAAACCTTCATACAATTATATTTTATATTAAAACAAGGCATTGTCAAAGGCTTTTTGGGATTAATATAAACTTTTCATGTTTAATCCATAAAATCTTTCAAACGCTTACTTCTAGATGGATGTCTTAACTTGCGTAATGCCTTCGCTTCTATTTGACGAATACGTTCTCTTGTAACACCAAATACTTTACCAACTTCTTCAAGAGTTCTTGTTCTACCATCATCAAGACCAAATCTTAATCTTAATACATTTTCTTCTCTGTCAGTTAATGTATCTAATACATCTTCTAATTGTTCTTTGAGTAATTCATATGCAGCATGATCAGATGGACTTTGTGCATCTTGATCTTCAATAAAGTCTCCTAAGTGACTGTCATCTTCTTCACCAATTGGTGTTTCTAATGATACAGGTTCTTGAGCAATTTTCAGAATTTCACGAACTTTTTCTGGTGGTAAGTCCATTTCTTCACCAATTTCTTCAGGAGATGGATCTCTGCCTAAATCTTGTAGTAATTGACGTTGAACACGAATCAATTTATTGATTGTTTCAACCATATGAACTGGGATACGGATTGTACGTGCTTGGTCAGCAATCGCTCTAGTGATTGCTTGACGAATCCACCATGTTGCATATGTTGAGAATTTGAAACCTTTGTTAAAGTCGAATTTTTCTACGGCTTTGATTAGACCCATATTACCTTCTTGAATAAGGTCTAAGAATAACATACCTCTACCTACATAACGTTTAGCGATACTTACAACAAGTCTTAAGTTCGCTTCAGCAAGACGTGATTTCGCAACTTCGTCACCTTGCTCGATACGTTTAGCTAATTCGATTTCTTCTTGTGCAGTTAATAAATTGACGCGTCCGATTTCTTTTAAGTACATTCTTACTGGGTCGTTTATTTTAACACCTGGAGGAGCACTTAAGTCATTTAAATTTAGTTTGTCATTTGTATCACTTGAATCTTTTTCATTAATAAGATTGATTTCATTCTCATTAATTAAATCAAAGAAATCATCCATTTGATCTGGATCCATTTCGAAGTTTTGCAATTTATCTGCAATTTCTTCGTGACTCAAATGTCCTGCTTTTTTACCTTGTTCAATTAATTGGTGCTTAACTTGTTCAATTGTAAGCACTTCTTCATTATTAGCGCTATTAATTTTGTTTAATTCTTTATCAGACATGAATAGGCCTCCCGGGTTATTAACTCTTACATTCTATTCCGATTATATTGTACAATTTGTTCTAAATATTGCCTTTGCAGTGCGATATCGCCTGCTTGCATTGCTTTATTCAATTGTTGATTCAAATATTCTATGGAATTTTCTTTGTGTTCGTTAGGACTGATAATCCTAATGTAGTCTTCGATTTCTTCTGTCTCTGGTTCATCATTGATGAGCAATGAATCTAGATACATAACCGTTTCAATGATTTGATGTTCTTCAATGTAACTTGAAAAATCACTTATGTTAAAAACATCGTTATTCTTATAATACCCATTTAAACGTGAAAAAATCACTCTATTATTCAATGAAGTGAAGTCTTCTTGATTAATCCTAGAATGATATTCTAAAAATAGCTGTTTATGATTCATAAAATGTTTTAACAACGCTTGCTCTGCTCTACCGACTTTATCAAGTTTTTTTTCCTTCATTTCAGGAACGAAATTATTATAATCGGTATAATTTTGAACAATATTAGGCGAAAGTCGATTTTTTAGACTGTTAACATCTACTTTATACAAATCTGCTACTTGTTGCAATACTTTTTTTCTTAAAAATTCCGATTGAATCAGATTGATGTCATGAATCAACTCTTCAATATGTTGTTCATGTTTTAAATCATTATTTTCGTTGGCATAATATAATTGTTGCGCTTTAAATGCAACATATGATTGTTTTTGCCCTTCAACAAATGATTTGAAAGCATCACTTCCGTATTCTGTAATATAATCATCAGGGTCCATCGTTTTTGGTAAATTGACAACAAAGACATTTAAGCCTTCATTTAATAAGTCTTTACCAACATTTATGGCAGCTTCTTTTCCTGCGAAATCTCCATCATACAGTAAAGTTACATTAGATGCCAGTTTTTTGACCATCGTAACGTGTTCTCTAGATAATGCTGTACCCATTGTTGCTACAACTTGTTTAATATCCGCTTCAAATGATTTGATAACATCCATAAATCCTTCTAACAAAATGACTTCATCATTTTGTCTTATAAATTTCCTTGCGCGATCAATGTTGTATAACATTTTTCTTTTCTGGAATATTGGTGTTTCTGGACTGTTTAAATATTTCGGCGATTGATCGGTATACGTTCGACCAGAGAAACCAACTGTCTTACCTTGGAAATTCAACAACGGAAAGATGATTCTATCTCTGAATCGGTCAAAATAATCAAACGTTTCATCATTTCGGCTTAACAAACCTGCTTCATATGCAAGTACAGCATCATAACCATTTTTCTCTAAAAAGTCATGCGTGAATTTCGAATGGTTTGGTGCATATCCAATTTTTCTATCATTAATCAATTCTTCAGTAAATCCTCTTGATTTCAAATAGTTTAATGCTGCCTCACCTTCTTCAGTATGCTTTAATATATAATGGTAGTTATTTGCCATCAACTCATGCATTTCAATCATTTTGATATGATCATCCACAATACCTTCAGTTGGTGCTGTTTCTTGCTTTTCAATATGAATATCTACTTTATCACCAAGTTCTCTGACTGCATCAACAAATGATATTCCTTTAATTTCTTGAATGAATTGAAAAACATTGCCGCCTTTCTTACAACCAAAGCAATGACAAATTTGTTTATCTTCAGATACTGAAAAAGAAGGTGTCTTTTCATCATGGAAAGGACATAATCCTATATAATTACGTCCTCTTTTTTCTAGTTTCACATATTCACTTACGACATCTAATATGTCATTCTTCTCTCGTATTTCATTAATGAGTTCTTGTTCTATACGCATCCTGTCACCCTTTAACGGTTTTGTTGTGTAATGATTTTAATAATGTCATTTGCTGTTTCTTCTATTGCTTTGTCAGAAACATCTAGTACAGGACAACCAATTTTCTCAACAATTTCCTCGAAGTATCTTAATTCTTCTTCGATTCTGTCATCTTTCGCATAATTAGCATCATCACTTAAACCTAATTGAATTAATCTTGCTCTTCTAATCGCATTAAGGTTTTTTTGATTAATTTTTAAAGCGATACATTTTTTAGGATCTATTTCAAATAATCCTTCTGGTGGTGCAACTTCAGGCACTAATGGGACATTCATTACTTTATATCGTTTATGTGCCAAGTATTGCGACAATGGTGTTTTTGAAGTTCTAGATACACCTATAAGAATGATATCAGCTTTTGGTAAACCACGTGGATCTCTACCATCATCATATTTAACCGCAAATTCGATTGCTTCTATTTTCTTGAAATAGTCTTCATCTAATTTATGAATATTGCCTGGCTCATTAAGTGGGGCTTCATTAAGTTCATTGCTTAATATGCTCATCAATGGACCCATAATGTCTACATTTTGTATATTATTTTCTTCTAATTTTTCTTTTAAGTATAATCGCATTTCTGGTTTAACCAATGTATAAACAACTATTGATTTTTGCTCTAATGCTAATGATACGACTTCATTAATATTACTTTCATTCTCTATATACGGTAATCTTACAATATCTAAAGCATTTCCTTCTGTCTTATATTGAGACGTACATGCTTTCGTAACAAGCTCTGCCGTTTCTCCTACTGAATCGGATGCTATAATTATTCTTATCTCTTCCATTTAACTAATTCCTCCTACTCATCTTCAATAAGCGAAACAAATGCTCTTGTGATCGTTGTTTTTGTAATTCTGCCTTTAACTTTCATTTTGTCGCCTTTAAGTTTTTTGACAACTGGTATTGCATCTATTTGTTTATCAATTAATAATTTAGCTGCATAAATCAATAAGTCATCTTCTAAACATACTGTTATGTTTGGCATTCTACTCATATTAATACTAACTGGCGTATCTTTTAAACTTTGACCACCTATTGCAGCTCTCAGTAAATCTTTTCTCGAACAAACGCCGATTAAATTGCCTTCTTTATTTATGACAAATAATGTGCCAACATCTTCTAAAAACATCTTACATATTGCTTCATATACAGAAATACTTTCTTCTATTACGACTGGTATCGCCATCGATTCTTTTACGGTCATTTTTTTAATTGAATCACTTAACAATTGTGTACTTGATTTCCCTGTATAAAAATATCCTACTCTAGGTCTTGCATCAAGATAACCTGCCATTGTTAAAATTGCTAAATCTGGTCTTAAAGTTGCTCTTGTTAAATTTAGTCGTTCAGCTATTTTTTCTCCTGTAATGGGTCCATTGTTCTTAACAATTTGTACAATTTGTTCTTGTCTTTGATTTAATTCGATTGCTCTCACCCCTTCGAACACAATTCAGATAGATTAATTATAACATGTAACGCAAATATTGCTCAATTTGAATATCTGTTTTCACTTGATAACTCTCCCATACCATGCTATATTTTAATTAACTTTGAAATAAAAGCGAGTTAAGGATGGTGAAAGCTTAACATTAAAGTTTTGGCTTACAAAATTTTATAAAAAGTGAGTGGCTACACTAATTTGGGTGGAACCGCGGGTAATATACTCGTCCCAAGGCATTATTTGATGATGTCTTGGGGCTTTTTTAATTTAATTGAGGAGTGAATTTTTATGGCAAAAGATATGGATAAGGTAGTAACATTAGCAAAACATAGAGGGTTTGTATTCCCTGGTAGTGAAATTTATGGTGGTTTAGCAAACACTTGGGACTATGGTCCACTTGGTGTTGAACTAAAAAATAACATCAAAAAAGCATGGTGGCAAAAATTTGTTCAACAATCTCCATACAACGTTGGACTAGATGCAGCTATTTTAATGAACCCGAGAACTTGGGAAGCTTCAGGTCACTTATCAAACTTTAACGATCCAATGATAGACAACAAAGATTCTAAAATTCGTTACAGAGCAGATAAATTAATTGAAGATTACATGCATAATGTTGAAGGTGATGAGAACTTTATCGCTGACGGTATGAGCTTTGATGAAATGAAACAATTAATTGATGATAAAGGCATCACTTGTCCTGAAAGTGGTACAGCTAACTGGACAGACATTCGTCAATTCAACTTAATGTTCAAAACATTCCAAGGTGTTACTGAATCTTCAACAAACGAAATTTTCTTACGTCCTGAAACTGCACAAGGTATTTTCGTAAACTATAAAAACGTTCAACGTTCTATGCGTAAAAAATTACCATTCGGTATTGCGCAAGTTGGTAAATCATTCAGAAACGAAATTACACCTGGTAACTTCATCTTCAGAACAAGAGAATTCGAACAAATGGAACTTGAATTCTTCTGTAAACCTGGTACTGAAATTGAATGGCAAAATTACTGGAAAGACTTCGCTGCAAAATGGTTAAAAGATTTAGGTATTAAAGAAGAAAATACAAAATTACGTGACCATGACGAAGATGAATTAAGTCACTACTCAAATGCAACAACTGATATCGAATATAAATTCCCATTTGGTTGGGGAGAACTTTGGGGTATCGCTTCAAGAACAGATTACGACTTAAAACAACATAGTGAATTCAGTGGTGAAGACTTCAAATATCACGATCAAGAAACAAATGAAAAATTCATCCCTTACTGTATCGAACCATCATTAGGTGCTGACCGTGTAACATTAGCATTCTTATGTGATGCATACGAAGAAGAAAATGAAGGTGAGAAAGATCAACGTACAGTATTGCATTTCCACCCTGCTTTAGCACCATATAAAGCAGCAATCTTACCATTAAGCAAAAAACTTTCACCAGATGCTATTAAAGTATATGAAAAATTAAGTGAAAGATTTGCAATCGACTTTGATGAGTCACAATCAATCGGTAAACGTTACCGTAGACAAGATGAAATTGGTACACCATACTGTATCACATTTGACTTCGATTCATTAGAAGACAACCAAGTTACAGTACGTGACAGAGACACAATGGAACAAGTACGTATGCCAATTGATGAAGTTGAAAACTTCTTAGCTGAAAAAATTAGATTCTAATACTAAACAAAAAACAGAGCAAAACTTATAAATTAAGTTTTGCTCTGTTTTTTTATGTTTAGTTGTTAAGAAGCCATTACGAAACACTTCACATAAGACATCTACATTTTCAAGTTTTCGAGTTGGTTGAGTAATTTTTTGGTTCTAAATACTACACCGACGTATTCGTCATACATGTTATCGATTAATGTTTGTATTTCTTTTTTGACTTGTTCGTTTATTTTAAAGCTATTTAAATGTTTGATCGGCAATTGATACATAAGATTCATAAAATATAATGCTCTATTAGATATTCGATATGCATGTTCATCATGTATTAATGCTTGATTGCTAAGTGGTCCATTGTACTTGAAACTATAAGCATTTAATTGCTGTTGATCCATATCTCCTGTTACGACGCACGCATTAAAAGTTGGTTCATAACCATATTTAGGCATACATTTCAACGCAACAATCATACTCATCGTATCTGCATCAACGCCTCTTTCTACTGCTTGGAATACACCTAACAATAATTCATAAAAGAATACATCATGTTCTTCCGCTTCTAACGCTTTATCTACGACTTCTATACAATATGCACCATATGCACTTTTAAAGATATCAGATTGCATCGTTCTATTACTGTTTATAATATCAGCCGATGATAATGTGCCCATTCCTTTAAACTTCGAAAAAATAAACAAGCCATGTACAAAGGGCTGAGTAGCACCTTGTAGTGGATGACTTGTTTTTTTAGCACCACGCGCCATTAATGGAACTTTATGACCGTGTTCATTTAATATTGTGATGATTTTATTGTTTTCACCATAATCTACAGAGCGAATGACAAATCCTTCTTGTTTATAAAGCATTATATCATCGCCTCCATTCTACTTAATACTCGTCTTCTCTATAACCAATTTGTTTAATGAAATTAGGTTTATTACGCCAATCTTTTTGTACTTTAACCCATAAATCCAAGTATACTTTTGAGCCAAGTAGCATTTCAATATCTCTTCTTGCACGTTTACCTATTTCTTTAAGCATCTTGCCGCCTTTACCAATGACAATACCTTTTTGTGAGTCTCTTTCAACATAAATTGTTGCTTCTACTTGGACTTTCTCACCTTCTGCTTTTGTCATTTTATCGACGTTCACACCGATAGCATGCGGAATTTCTTGATTCGTAAGGTGTAATGCTTTCTCTCTTATCAACTCAGCAACAACAAATTGTTCTGGGTGATCAGAAATTTGGTCTTTAGGATAGTACATCGGACCTTCTTCAAGGTACTTTTTAAATTGTTCTAGTAGTGTCTCAATGTTTAACCCTTCTAATGCTGAAATTGGAATAATTTCTGCAAAATCCATTGTTTTTTGGTACTTTTCAATTTCAACTAAAAGTTGATCAGGGTGAATTAAATCTATTTTATTTAACACTAAAAATACTGGTGTTTTCGTTTGTTTCAACAATTCGATAATGTATTCATCGCCTTTACCGATACTTTCATCAACATTAACCATAAACATGATTAAGTCTACTTCTTTCAAAGTATTTTTAGCGATTTTCATCATGTAGTCACCTAAAGCATGTTTAGGTTTATGAATACCTGGTGTATCAATAAAAATCATTTGAGCATCATCAGTTGTTAATACACCTTGCACTTTGTTTCGAGTCGTTTGTGCTTTATCAGACATTATCGCTACTTTATGACCAATAACTTTATTCATAAAAGTAGATTTACCAACATTAGGTCTACCTATAATAGATATAAACCCTGATTTAAATTCATTCATTTATTCTAGATCCTTTCCTGAGAAACCTAAAGGTAATAATTCATTAACTGTAGTTTCAATTCTTTCATTTGTTTGATGTGTTAAAAATACTGGCATGTCATCATCACATAACTCTTTTAACACTTGTCTGCATGTGCCACATGGAGATGATGGTTTATCAGCATCTACTGTAACTGTAATACATTTGAAGTCTCCCGGTCTATACCCATCTGACATTGCTGCAACAAGTGCAGATCTCTCAGCACAAATTGTTGATGGGTAAGCTGCATTTTCAATGTTAGCACCATAATAAGCTTTACCATCTTTCGTAACTAGATATGCACCTACGTTAAATTTAGAATATGGTGTATATGCTCTCTTTTGTGCTTCTCTTGCGCCTTCATACCACTCTTGTTTGAATTCCATACCATTTCCCCCTATATGTTTATATAATTTTTGGTAAAAATATCATTATCCCGATTATTGCAGCCATTATTGATGTTAATAAAACGGCTAAAGCGGCTGTATCTTTAGCATGTTTAGCGAGTAAGTTATATTCATCCGTAAACATATCTACTACATACTCTATAGAAGTATTGAGAACCTCTACAATGAGTACACTAAATATTGCAAATAAAATCCATAACCATTCAAATGTATTGAGATTTAATATTAAACTAACAATCAATACAAGTACAGCGAATATAAGATGTAATAAAAAGTTTTTATCTTTTTTGAGAATGGTCACTAAACCTGCTAAAGGAAATTTAAAGCGATTTACAAATTTATTCACGTGTTAATCCAAATTCATTTAATATTTCATCTTGTCGAGAAAACATTTCTTTTTCATCTTCTTCAGTCATATGATCATAACCTAGTAAATGTAAAAATCCATGTAATGCTAAAAATCCTAATTCTCTACTCAAACTATGATTATAAGACTCAGCTTGCTCTTTAGCAACTTCAAGACAGATGATAATATCACCTAACACTCTAGGCATATCTAAGCCTTCTATTTCAGGCTCATCTTCTTCTAAAGAAAATGAAATAACATCTGTTACTTTATCTTTATCGCGATAATCACGATTGATAGCTTGAATCTCTTCTTCATCGACAAATGAAATTGAAAGTTCTGCTTCTTCAGTAATATTTTCCTTTTTAGCAGCAAAAGTGAGCAATGATTCAATTTGATTTTTTGTATCTTCATCAATTACTTGTTGCTCATCTATAAAATCCATTGTTAGCATATTATTTCTCCTCTTCGTATGCGTTTATTATTTTACCTACTAATGGGTGTCTCACAACGTCTGTTTGTTCTAAGTAAGTCATTGCTATCCCTTTGACACCACTTAGTCGTTGATCAGCTTCAATTAATCCACTTTTCACACCTTTAGGTAAATCAATTTGTGTACGGTCACCTGTTACAACCATTTTTGAACCGAAACCTAATCTTGTTAAGAACATCTTCATCTGTGGGTGAGTTGTATTTTGTGCTTCATCTAGGATTACAAACGCATCATCTAATGTTCGACCTCTCATATAAGCAAGTGGTGCAATTTCAATCGTGCCTCGTTCAATTAAACGTGATGTTTGCTCAGTTCCTAACACTGTATGAAGCCCATCATATAAAGGTCTTAAATAAGGGTCTACTTTTTCTTTTAAATCACCTGGTAAGAAACCTAATGATTCCCCCGCTTCAACTGCAGGACGCGTTAATACGATACGTTTCACTTGTCCTAGACGCAATGCCCTTGCAGCCATTACAACAGCTAAGAACGTCTTCCCTGTACCTGCTGGACCTATACCGAATACTAAGTCATTGTTCTTTATATTATTGATATATACTCTTTGACCCATTGTTTTAGCTCTTATTATTTTACCATTACTATCTTTAGTGATTTCTTCATCATATAAATTAATCAGTTGATCGATTGTTCCTTTGTCAGCCATTTTAACCGCTGCTTGTACATCATTAATCGTTATACTCGCACCACTCTCGATTACTTTTAGTAAGTTCAATAATACTTTTTCAGCTTTTTCAACATTTTCTATACGTTTACCACGGACAGCAATTTCTTGTCCACGTGTTAATATATCCACCTCGAGTTCATTTTCAATATACTTTATATGCTCATCCCCATTACCCAACAGAGCTTGAGCTTGATCCATATTCTCGATTTGAATTAATGTAGGCATTAAATATCTCCTTTATAAGTTGAATTGTTGACACTTTAAATGTACCAAACCTTATTGTAACGTGCAATCTTATGCACTTTATTTTGTATATTATTTAGTTTTTCACGTGCAATAATGAGATTTCTAACTTTTTCATATTCATGTAGTCTATTGCTATTATTTAATTTAATTTTAGGATTAATTCGAATTAATGTAATAATAAACTCACGTTCTTCAATTGGACTCACTTTTTCGACCAATTCACCCTTTGAAACAATTTCTAACATGCTGTTACCTTCTATAGATTTAGTCATATTAATTTGATCGATATCAAAGATATTATAACGATTTTTGAATAATCCTCTTCTTATGGATAAAAAATGCTCTTTTATTGTGTATCTTTCAAAAAGAATGTTTAAAATTATAAGAAAAACGAGAATAAAAGTAATGACTATTAAATACTTATTACTAATAAAAAGCGGTATTAAAGCAATAAAAAATAATAAAATCGAAATGATAATAGATAATATACTCTGCTTTTTCTTAAATACCATTTTCATCACACCCTCTTGAATCCTACCTTTATTGTAAGTCTAAATGGTATTTTTGTGAATAAAAAACAGAACCTAAAATTAATTAGGTTCTGTTTATATAATCGTTATTTTAATTCATTCGGTCTTTTTAAAATTTCTGACCAAATGATACCATTTACGACTTGGTTTTCATCAACATTGATTGCTTCATCATTAAACTTATGTTTACTGTTTAAATAGAGCTGTTTAACCATTGCTCTTCTCGTTCTTTCTGAAAGTTGCGTGTTGTTGATAATTTGCTCTGCTTCTTTTTCAACATCAGCTATACTTTCACGCTGTACATTCATTAAAGACTTTTTCTCTTCTTGGCTGTATGCCAATAGCTGTTTGATTGATTCTTGTTGTTTTTTAGGTCTATTTTTATGAATTTGTTCTTTCTTCTGATTGATATAAGCATTCTCATGTTCATTAGAAGTTTGCTCTGGTTGTTGTTCTACTTTATGTGTTTGAACAACAGGTTTTTCAACATCTATATTATATTGTTTAAGATGATTGGCAAGTTGATCTGCTAAGTTTTTATAATGGCCAGACATTCGTTCAGTTGAACTTGTTTCTGCTTTTTGTTTATAAGTTTCATACTTATTAACTAACTCTTTTAATTCTTGCTCAGCAGATTTTTTCTTATCTTCAGCTTGTCTATTTACTGGATTTTGTCTTTGTCTTGTTTGAGGTTGCTTATTTTTCTTTTTATTTTTAGAAGCGCCTTCGATTATACCGCTCACGACACTAAAAATAACCCAAATAACAAAGATGATAATGCCTATTTCCATTTTAAATCACCTCTCTTATTGGTTCGGTGAATTAGAATCTTGTGGCTTTGTACTCTTATTGATTGCTTCTCTCATGCCAGTGTCAGCTTCTATATTTTTTAAATTATAGTAGTCTTTAACACCTAAATTGCCTGATTTAAGTGCTTCTGCCATTGCAAGTGGTACTTCTGCTTCTGATTCAACAACTTTAGAACGCATTTCTTGTACTCTTGCTTTCATTTCTTGCTCAGTAGCAACGGCCATTGCACGACGTTCTTCGGCTTTAGCTTGTGCAATATTTTTATCAGCAAGTGCTTGTTCAGTTTGCAAGTCTGCACCAATGTTTTTACCGATATCTACATCAGCAATATCAATTGATAGAATTTCAAATGCTGTACCTGAATCTAAACCTTTACTTAATACTGTTTGTGAAATACTATCTGGATTCTCAAGTACTTTAGTGTGATGTTGACTTGAACCAATTGTAGATACAATACCTTCACCAACACGTGCGATGATTGTATCTTCACCAGCACCACCGACTAATCGGTCAATGTTCGCTCTAACTGTAATTCTAGCTTTTGCTTTTACTTCGATACCATTCATCGCTACACCTGAGATAAATGGTGTTTCAATTACTTTAGGGTTAACGGACATTTGAACAGCTTCTAAAACGTCACGACCAGCTAAGTCAATCGCTGCCCCTCTTTCAAATACTAAGTTGATTTCTGCTCTTTGAGCCGCAATAATTGCATCAACTACTCTATCAACATTACCTCCTGCAAGATAATGAGATTCTAACTGGTTCGTTGTTAATGCTAAACCAGCTTTGTGCGCTTTAATTAATGGGTTAATAACACGTCTAGGTGATACACGTCTCAAACGCATACCAACTAAAGTACCAATACCTACTTTTACGCCTGCTGCAATAGCTGAAATCCATAATCCTACTGGTACAAATGAGAATAAAATCATAAGTAGTACGATTAATATGACAGCAATAATTACAAAAGCAATTAAACCTGATAACATATGCATTTCTCTCCTTGTCTAAATTAAATTTCTCTTACGACAACTCTTGTACCTTCAACCTGTACAATTTTAACTTGCTTATCCTTCTGAATAAAACTACCATCTGAAACAGCATCTATTCTTTCGTCATCAACAAGTATAATTCCTGAGGGCCTCAATGCAGTGTATGTTGTACATAGTTTGCCAATCAAATGACTTCTATCATCATGAGATGTATAGCCAGATTCTTTATTTGTAGAGTCTCTAAGAATGACTTTATCAAAGAATGGTATTTTACGATTAAATCCTTTCACTAATATCACCCACTCTATCGTTGTTAGAATTAATGCTACAGCAATAATCATACCCATAGTTAAGATATTTTCTCCAACTAATACAAAACTACCAATAATGGCAATAAAACCAAGGATACCTAGTACTGCTCCTATAACAAATAATTCAATTATTACTAATAATGCACCGATCCCAAAAAGTAAAACAGAAATCAAACTAATTTCATCAATTAAAACGTAGCCAATGAAAAAGATAAGTGTACAAATAAAGCTTAAAATTCCCGCAAAATTAATACGTTCTGAATATAATTGATATAGTGCACCTAGAAAAATAATACAAGTCAGTATCAATGTGACTAATGGCGTTGTAATAAACTCACCAATAGACGACATACTTTGACTTGAAACAATACCTAAATTCAAGTTGCTCTGAAAATAAGCAAATATGTATTCATACCCTGATGTCAATAATCTCACCCCTCATATTTATTATACAATAAAATAGCCGTGAACTAAAACGTATATACATAATATTCTAAATTTATAAACTTAAATGTTTTTCAAATAAATAAAAGAACACATAAACGATATTGTTTATGTGTTCTTTATGACGTTCAACGTTAAAATTGTTCATTATAATTAATTAATATTCATTGAGGGAGTTCAATAAAAAATTAATTATTTAAATTTACGTTTACGTGCTGCTTCTGATTTCTTCTTACGCTTAACGCTTGGTTTTTCATAGAACTCACGTTTACGCACTTCTTGAATCGTACCGCTTTTTGAAACTGTACGTTTGAAGCGACGTAATGCATCTTCGATTGATTCGTTTTTACGAACTACTGTTTTAGACATCTGTATTTCCCTCCCTCCAAATATCAACAAAGCTTTATATGTCATTTACATAGTATATATTACTATGTACTTAAACATTATAAAATAAGTCATTTTTTAAGTCAATAATCATTTGTTATGAATATTAATATGCAACTAATCTTTCGTCTTTATTTGTTGCATGATCCACAACTTTTACAAGTTTACCTTTATTGATAGGATAACCTGGTGTGATCACTTTCACTTTCACTAATTCTCCAATTAATGATTCATCGCCTTCAAATTCAATCTTCATGTAATTATCTGCATATCCGACTAGTTTACCATCAGTTGAACCTTTTTCTTCAGGTATCACTTCTAATACAGTTTGATCAAATTTAGAAGCATAATCTTTAGCTAATTGATTAGATAATTCAATTAAACGATGTACGCGTTCATTTTTAACTTCTTCATCAATTTGATCTGTCATTCTAGCTGCTGGTGTTCCTGTTCTCATAGAATAAGGGAACACGTGTAATTCAGAAAATTGATGTTTAACAATGAAGTCATATGTTTCTTGGAATTCTTCTTCAGTTTCAGCAGGGAATCCAACAATTACATCACTTGTAACAGCTAAACCTGGTAAAGCTTTATGCAATTTTTGTAATCTTTCAGAGAAATGTGCCATCGTATATTTTCTTCTCATACGTTTCAATACAGTATCAGAACCTGATTGTAATGGTATATGAAGATGTCTTACAACTTTAGTTGATTTATCGATAACATCAATAACTTCATCTGTAAGCTGACTCGCTTCTATAGATGAAATACGAATTCTTTCAAGATTTTCAACTTGTTCTAAATCTCTTAATAATTGCGCCAAGTTATAATCTTTTAAATCTTCACCATATCCACCTGTATGAATACCTGTTAAAACAATTTCTTTATATCCTGAATTTACAAGTGTTGTTGCTTGGCTTACAACTTGTTCAGGATCTCTTGATCTCATTAACCCTCTTGCCCATGGAATGATACAGAAAGTACAGAAATTATTACAGCCTTCTTGAATTTTTAATGATGCACGTGTTCTGTCAGTAAAGTATGGAACTTCTAATTCTTCATACTTTCTGTTTTTCATAATATTACCTACACCATTAATAGGTTGTCTACTTTGTTTATAGTCCTCAATATAAGAAATAAGTTTATGTCTATCTTGAGTACCTACAACAATATCAACGCCCGGAATTGCCATAATTTCAGCAGGAGATGTTTGAGCATAACAACCTGTTACACAAACAACTGCATCTGGATTTTTACGTATTGCTCTTCTAATCACTTGTCTACTCTTCTTGTCACCTGTATTTGTTACAGTACAAGTATTAATGATAAAGACGTCAGCATTCGTTTCAAAATCCACTCTTTCGTAATCATTTTCCTTAAATAATTGCCAAATTGCTTCAGTTTCATAATGGTTTACTTTACAACCTAACGTATGGAACGCTACTGTAGCCAATTTTATTCACCTCATTAATTCTAATTGATAGCTTAAAGCAGCTAAAGCATACAATGGAGCGGTTTCAGCTCTTAATATTCTAGGTCCTAAACTCACCTTAATAGCATCATCATAAAGATTAACTTCATTTTCAGTTAATCCACCTTCTGGTCCAAATATCATTAAAACCTTTTGTCCATGTTTAAGGTTAGAACCAATTTGATGAAATTTGCTTGTTCCCCCACTTTTAGCTTCTTCTTCATAAGCTATTATTACATAATCATATTCATTCATATTATCATAAATTGATTTAAAATTCGACTTATACTTTATACTTGGTATTGTAAGTCTCATACTTTGTTCACTAGCTTCTTTAACAATTTTTTGCCATCTATCTAATTTTTTAGATATTTTTTTCGCGTCTAATTTAACAATAGATCTTTCGGATTGGACAGCAATAAAATGATGCGCACCCATTTCAGTTGCTTTTTGAAGCAACCATTCATATTTATCGCCTTTTATAAGCCCACTCGCAATCGTTATATCAACAGGTAGTTCCGTTTGTCTTGTTATGTCTTCTATCGTTTCTAACTCAATGCTATCATCATGAAAAGCAATGATTTTTGAAATTAACGACTTTTGATCTTCAAAAGTTAATATAATTTCTTGATCGATACTTTTGCGCATCACGTTTTTAATATGATGTATATCATCTGTATTATGTATAAAAAAACGCTGATTTAACTCAGCGTTTTCTTGTAAGAAATATCTTTGCATCATTTCTCCTACTTTCTAGCTCGTATTGAAACCCAACCATCTTCACGTAGTACTTTTTCGATAGTATAACCAGTATTTTGTAGTTTTTCAATTATTTCATCGGATTTTTCTTCAATAATGCCTGAAGTAATAAAGTAGCCATTATCATTTAATCTTTCATAACTATCTTCTATCATTAAATCAATAATATGCGCTAATATATTTGCAATGATCACGTCATATTGTTCTGTTTCTTCAGTAAGCAAATTGCCAGTATCTGCGATGATATCTTTTTCACAATCATTGATTTCAAAGTTTTCTTTAGCAACTTTAATTGCTAAATCATCTAAATCCACCGCTTTAATGTCATTTACCCCTAGTAAATGACAAGCTATGCTTAGAATACCTGAACCTGTACCAACATCTATCACTTTATGTTGAGGTTGTACAACCTCTTCTATATGTCTTAAACACATACTTGTTGTTGGGTGGTCACCTGTACCAAAAGCCATACCTGGATCCAGTTTGATGCAAAGATCACCTTCGTTATTTTGATATCCTTCTTGTTTCCAACTCGGAACAATCGCAAATCTTTCAGAAGCTTTAAACGGATGGAAATAATTTTTCCATTCATTTTCCCAATCTGATTCTTTAATAACCGTTTTCTCAAACGATAAAATTTCTGACTGGATGCCATTTACATTTGCAATTGTTTCTTGAATTTCTTGTTCTAATTGATCCGTAAATACTAATTCATTAAAATAACATTTAACCCTAATATCGTGATCAGGATAATCTGCGGGATTTAATTCATAAATCTCACCGTATACATCTGTATGTTCTTTCTCTAATTCTGCTGAATCTTCAATTACGACACCATTTGCACCTAATTCATTTAACAATGCTGTAACTTCTGGTTCTGCTTCGCTATTTATCATGATAGAATACTCAATCCAATTCACAGGCTATTCTCCTTTAAAAAACTTTTTGGCTTTGTCTTTAAAGCTAGATGGTTGTTCTGTAATTGTTTCTCCACCTATTTCAGCAAACTCACGTAATAGTTCTTCTTGTCTTTCAGTCATTTTATCTGGTGTTACAACTTTTACAGTTACGAAGTAATCACCTTTACCGTAACCGTGAACATTTTGTACACCTTTTTCTCTCAATCTAAATTGTTTACCAGTTTGTGTACCTGCTGGAACTGTTAATGATACATTTCCAGTCAATGTAGGAACAGTAATTTCATCACCAAGCGCTGCTTGTGGGAATGAAAGATTTAAATCATAGAAGATATTGTCTCCATCACGTCTAAATTTACTGTGTGGTTTAACTCTGAACACAACATATAAATCGCCTGCAGGTCCACCATTTATACCTGGACCACCTTTACCAGCTAAGCGAATTTGTTGGTCGTTATCTACACCTTCAGGTACTTTCACTTTGATTGTAACTTTTTTGTTTTGAGTACCTTTACCATGACAATCTGAACATTTTTCTTCAAATACTTGTCCAGAACCTTCACATTCAGGACAAACTTTTTGTGTTTGCATTCTACCTAGAATAGTATTTTGTTCAACTGTTACATGACCTTGTCCGTTACAGTACGTACAAGTTTTCTTCTTAGTGCCAGGTTTAGCACCATTACCATGACATGTATCACATTCTACATCTTTACGAACTGTAATATCTTTTTCAGTACCAAATACAGCTTCTTCAAATGTTAATGTCATGCTATATTGTAAGTCATCACCTTGTCTTGGAGCGTTAGGATCTCTTCTAGCCCCACCTCCACCAAAGAATGACCCGAATATATCTTCAAAGCCACCGAATCCAGAGAAGTCTTGTCCTCCAAATCCTTGTGATCCACCGAATCCTTGTTGCGGACCACTATGACCGAATCTGTCGTATTGCGCACGTTTGTTTTCATCGCTTAGCACTTCATATGCTTCTGAAATTTCTTTAAACTTTGCGTCAGCACCTTCTTCTTGATTGATATCAGGATGGTACTTTTTTGATAATTTACGATAAGCTTTTTTTATTTCATCTTTAGAAGCATCTTTGGATACGCCAAGTACTTCATAATAGTCTCTTTTTGCCAATGTAATCTCTCCTTTACACACTGATTTATAATACGTATATATGAATTAAAAAAGTCAAAGCCAATCACATTGACTTTGACTTTTTAATGATTAGTATTATTTTTTATCGTCTTCGTTGACTTCTGTATATTCAGCATCAACTACGTCATCATCGTTTGAAGTAGATTGGCCTTCAGCGCCTTGTTGTGCTTGTGCAGCTTGTTCATACATTTTAACAGATAATTGTTGTACGATTTCTTGAAGTGCATCTTTTTTAGTTCTGATATCTTCTATATCAGTACCTTCAAGCGCTTTTTTCAATTCTTCTTTAGCTTCTTCAGCTTTAGCTTTTTCGCTTTCATCAACGTTATCGCCAAGATCAGTTAAAGTTTTTTCAACAGTAAATACCATTTGGTCTGCTTCATTTCTTAAATCGATTTCTTCACGACGTTTTTTGTCTGCTTCAGCATTTTTCTCTGCATCTTGAACCATACGATCGATTTCTTCATCTGATAATGATGAACTTGATTCAATCGTAATTTTTTGTTCTTTGTTAGTACCTAAATCTTTAGCAGTTACATTAACGATACCATTTTTATCGATATCAAATGATACTTCAATTTGTGGCACACCACGTGGAGCTGGTGGAATATCCGTTAATTGGAATCTACCAAGTGTTTTGTTATCTGCTGCTAATTGACGTTCACCTTGTAACACGTGAATATCAACTGCTGGTTGGTTGTCAGCTGCAGTAGAGAACACTTGAGATTTAGATGTTGGAATTGTTGTATTTCTTTCGATTAATACTGTAGATACGCCACCCATAGTTTCGATACCTAATGATAATGGTGTAACGTCAAGTAATACTACGTCTTTAACATCACCAGTGATTACGCCACCTTGAATTGCAGCACCCATTGCTACTACTTCATCAGGGTTAACACCTTTGTTAGGTTCTTTACCGATTTCTTTTTTGATTGCTTCTTGAACAGCTGGGATACGAGTTGAACCACCAACTAAAATAACTTCATCGATATCAGAATTAGATAATCCTGCATCTTTCATTGCTTGGCGAGTTGGACCCATTGTTCTTTCTACTAAATCGCTTGTTAATGATTCAAATTTAGCTCTTGAAAGTGTTGTTTCTAAGTGTAATGGACCATTTGCGCCACCAGAGATGAATGGTAATGAAATTTGAGTTGAAGAAACGCCTGATAAGTCTTTTTTAGCTTTTTCAGCAGCATCTTTAAGACGTTGTAATGCCATTTTATCTTGTGATAAATCTATGCCATTTTCTTTTTTGAATTCTTCAACTAAATATTTAATGATAACGTCATCGAAATCGTCACCACCAAGTTTATTGTCACCTGCAGTTGCTAATACTTCGAATACACCGTCACCTAATTCAAGGATAGATACGTCGAAAGTACCACCACCAAGGTCAAATACTAATACTTTTTGATCAGTTTCAGTTTTATCTAAACCGTAAGCTAATGCTGCTGCAGTTGGTTCGTTAATAATACGTTCTACTTCTAAACCAGCGATTCTACCAGCATCTTTAGTTGCTTGACGTTCTGAGTCATTGAAATAAGCTGGAACTGTAATAACAGCTTTAGTTACTTTTTCACCTAAATAACTTTCAGCAGTTGATTTTAAGTTTTGTAAAATCATAGCTGAGATTTCTTGTGGTGTATATTCTTTATCTTCAACTTTTTCTTTATAATCAGTACCCATATGACGTTTAACTGATTGAATTGTATTTGGGTTAGTTACTGCTTGACGTTTAGCAACTTCACCAACTTGTGTTTCACCATCTTTAAATGCAACAACTGATGGTGTTGTTCTGTTACCTTCTGGATTTTGGATTACTTTAGGTTCTCCACCTTCTAATACTGAAACTACTGAATTTGTTGTACCTAAGTCTATACCTATTACTTTACTCATAAGAATTATTCCTCCAATTTATAATTAATTAATCATCGATTTCATTATTCGTTTACTTTAACCATTGCTGGTCTTAAAACACGATCTTTCAATTTATATCCTCTTTGTAACTCTTCAGTTACAACACCTGATTCAAAGTCAGGATTGTTATCTTGCATTACTGCTTGATGTACATTTGGATCGAATGGTTTGTTGTAAGATTCGATTTCTTCTAAACCATTATCTTTTAATGATTTAAGTAAATCGTTATAAACCATGTCTACACCTTTTTTGAAAGTTAAGAAGTCTTCAGACTCACCTTCTTGTTTAAGTGCACGGTCCATATTATCTAGCGCAGGTAATACATCTGTAAGTACACGTTGTGCTTGATAATCTTTAGTAATGCTTGCTTCTTGTTTCATTCTACGTTTATAGTTTTCAAACTCAGCATATAAACGTAAGTATTTTTCTTCTTCTTCATTTGCTTTTTGTTTAAGTTGTTCGAGTTCAGCTTCCGGAATTTCGACTACTTTATCTTGCTCAACCTCTTCAACATTTTCTTCAGTTTCATTTGCTTCTACTTCTTCAGTAGCGACAGATTGAGTTTGATCATTTGTTTCATCGAATTGTTCATTTTGCTTTTCTTCCGTCATTTCATGCCCTCCATTTTCTTTCCTTATTTAAAAATGATTCAAAAGTTGAATCACTTTGTTATAATGCATTGCAGTTGGACCAATAACGGCTAAATGACCAGTTATATCACCAGAAATTTCATAATTGGTACTAATAATCGAAATACCATGTAAATCTTTATTAATTTCCTGTCCAATTTTGACACTTATCGAATCATTTGATGTTTCATTTAAAAATTGAGCGATACGTTCAGATTCAAGATATTTTAAAATCGATTGAATCATCGATACATTTGTTACATCTAACGCGTCAATTAGGTGCATCTTACCACCTAGAAACATTTCTTCATTATGATCATTGATCTGCGTTAATAACGCTTGTTTAAAATTATTAATAAATTCTTGATCAATGAATGACAACGATAATGATTCTAACGTTTTTATCATTGTAGTTAAAGTATTTTGCTTAAAATACTGGTTTAAGTAGTTCATAAATTTCTCAATTTGTAATTGATTTAAAGATTCATGAATTTGAATATGAACTTTCTCTACATAACCATCTGTAAATACAATGACGCCCATGAGATGAGTTGGGCTGACTCTCACAAAATGAATTTCAAATATAAATCTTGAAAATTTATTCGGTCCGAGTACTACAGTTGTATAATGTGATCGATTTGAAATTTCTAATGCTAACCATTTAAGCATTGCGTTTACATCATATTGATTTTTATCTTGAAAAGGTTCAAACCAATTTAAGCTTTTCTTACTTTGAGATTTAGACTCAAGTAATTGATTAACATAATACTTAATCCCTTGTTCAGAAGGAATACGACCTGATGACGTATGTGTCTTCTCAAGAAGGTTCAAATCTTCTAATTGTTTCATTTCATTTCTAACTGTCGCTGGACTAATCGGCAATTGATGCCTTTCAATAATCGACTTAGAACCAATTGGTTGTCCTAACTCAACATAATCCTCAACAATTACATTCAAAATTTGTAATTGCCTCTCAGTAATCATGTCATCACCTCGATTAGCACTCTATCTTCCCAAGTGCTAATTATAATTTATCAAATTGGTCAAAGAAAGTCAACGTTAAAGCATTCAATTTTTATATCTTTTTTTAATACATATTTTTAGCTTAATAAAAACTTCTCAAACACTTCATTTCCGATTATTTGTCCGCGATTACTTAAGCGTAAATAGTCTTGTTCATCTAGTAATAATTCTTGTTCAATGAGTTCTTTCACATGTTGACCAAATACATCTTCTATTGATTGGTCAAACTTATTTTGGAATTTAGTTTTGGACACACCTTTAGTCATTCTTAATCCAAGAAACATTTCTTCTTCCATTTGTTCTTTCAATGAGACTTCTGTACTTTGCAATACAGGCATTTCACCATTCTTTAACTTCTTAATATATTGGTTAACCGGATTTATATTTCCATAGCGTACACCATTAATATAGCCATGAGCACCTGCACCGAAACCATAATATTCTTCATTTTTCCAATATACTTTATTATGAAGAGATTCATGCCCTTCTTTCGAGAAGTTAGAGATTTCATATTGATTAAGGTTAGAGTCTGCTAATTTCTTTTTCAAATGTTGATACATTTCTTCACCTAAATCTTCATTAGGTAATTTCAAACGCCCTTTTCTATATAAATTGTAGAATTGCGTCTTAGGTTCAAGTATAAGTGCATAACTTGAAATATGATCTACATCAAGTGATTGTGCCTTATTAAGTGAATCATCAAATTGTTCTAATGTTTGACCTGGTAAATGAAACATAAGATCTAAACTTACAGAAGGGATTTTATGTTTTCTAGATAATGTAACGGCTTTTTCAATATCGTCACTATGATGAGTTCTTCCTAATACTTTTAACAATTCATCATCAAATGTTTGAACACCTAATGATAATCTGTTCACACCATATTGTTTGAGTAATTTTATTTTTGCTTCTGTTAATTCATCTGGATTAGCTTCAAATGTATACTCTTTTGTAATCACAAATAAATCGTTAATAGCTTGCAGTAATCTTTCAAGTTGTGCTTCAGATAATGCTGTAGGCGTACCTCCACCAACAAAGACAGTTTCAACTTCTTTATCTTTTCTCGTTGACATCTCTTTTATCAAACAATCTAAGTACTCATCTACCGGCTGATTAGCAATATAGAACTTATTAAAATCACAATAAGTACAAATTCTCACACAGAAAGGTATATGAATATATACACTTTTTGCCATATAAACGCTCCTTTAAAAATAGAAACAGCTACATATTATGCAGCTGTTTCAAAATTATTCTTCATCCATTTTAAGCACGGCTAAGAATGCATCTTGTGGAATTTCCACATTACCTACTGATTTCATCTTAGCTTTACCTGCTTTTTGTTTTTCAAGTAACTTACGTTTACGGCTTATATCCCCACCGTAACATTTTGCTAAAACATTTTTACCCATAGATTTAATGTTTGTTCGAGCTACTATTTTATTACCAATTGCTGCTTGAACTGGTACTTCAAATTGTTGTCTTGGGATTAATGTTTTTAATTTATCTACTATTGCTTTACCTCTATCATATGCAAACTCTTTATGGACGATAAAGCTTAATGCATCTACTTTATCACCATTTAATAAAATATCCATTTTAACAAGTTTACTTTCTTGATATCCGATTAATTCATAATCAAACGATGCATAACCTTTCGTATTAGATTTCAACTGATCAAAGAAATCGAATACAACTTCAGATAATGGAAGTTCATAAATAATATTGACACGAATATCATCTAAATAATCCATCGTCTTAAAGTTACCACGTTTTTTCTGGCATAGTTCCATTACAGCACCAACATAATCATTCGGAACCATCATTGTTGCTTTAACGTATGGTTCATATATTCTGTTGATTTTTTGTGGGTCTGGGAATTGTGATGGATTATCAATTTGTAATTTTTCGCCATCTGTTAATTCACATTCATAGATAACTGACGGTGCAGTCGCAATCAGTTCAATATTAAATTCTCTTTCAATTCTTTCTTGAATAATTTCCATGTGTAGTAAACCTAAGAAACCTGTTCTGAAACCAAAGCCTAAAGCTTGAGAAGTTTCAGCTTCAAATTCTAAAGATGCATCATTAAGTTGAAGCTTTTCAAGTGCTTCTCTTAAATCATTGTATTTACTATTATCAATTGGATATAATCCACAGAATACCATTGGATTCATCTTTTTATATCCTTTTAACGGCTTCTCAGCAGGTCTGTCAGCTAAAGTGATAGTATCACCAACGTTGGAATCTCCAACATTTTTAATTGAAGCTACAATATAACCTACATCCCCGACAGATAAAGTATCAACTGGAAGTTGTTTCGGTGTATTAATCCCCACTTCAGTAACTTCAAATGTCTTACCTGTAGACATCATTTGAATCTTGTCTCCAGCTTTAACTGAACCTTCAACAACACGTATAGAAGAAATTACACCTCTATAAGCATCAAAAGAAGAATCAAAAATAAGCGCTTGTAATGGGTTATCTGGATCACCTTCTGGAGGTGGCACCATTTCTACAACTTTCTCTAATATGTCTTCAATTCCAATATTAGATTTAGCACTTGCAAGTACTGCATCACTTGCATCTAAACCAATTACGTCTTCAATTTCTTGTTTAACACGCTCAGGTTCAGCTGCAGGTAAATCGATTTTATTGACAACAGGTATTAATTCTAAGTCGTTGTCTAAAGCTAAATATACGTTTGCTAACGTTTGTGCTTCGATACCTTGTGCAGCATCAACAACTAAAATCGCACCTTCACATGCTGCTAGTGATCTTGAAACTTCATATGTAAAATCGACATGCCCCGGTGTATCAATTAAATGTAAGATATATGTTTCCCCATCTTTAGCAGTATAATTTAATCGAACAGCATTAAGTTTGATTGTTATACCACGTTCTCTTTCAAGATCCATAGAATCTAATAATTGTTCTTTCATTTCACGTGATTCTACACTTTTTGTATTTTCCAAAATTCTATCAGCTAACGTAGATTTACCATGGTCAATATGAGCAATGATAGAAAAGTTTCTAATTTTATTTTGGCGCTCTAGGCGTTTAGTTCTGTCCATTTGAACTCCAACTTTCTCGTTAATTTTACATGTATTAAATGTAAGTCGCATCTTTGATATGATACCGTCTTTATGAAATAAATGCAAACGTATTATCAAACTATCAATAAAGTGTTATGCTTTATAAGGAATGTGTAAATAATCATTGCACTTATGCCCTACATTTGATAAAATATTTTTTGTTGCAATCAAAAAATATTTGATCACGGACAACATATTTAGGAGGTGACTCTCATGCCAAACATTAAATCTGCTATTAAACGCGTTGCTGTTACAGAAAAGAAAGACGCTGCTAACATTTCACAAAAAAATGATATGCGTTCAGCTGTAAAAGCTGCTAAAACTGCAATCGAAAACAATGCTGAAAACAAAGCTGAATTAGTTTCATTAGCTGTTAAAAAAGTTGATAAAGCTTCTAAAAACAATCTAATTCATTCAAATAAAGCTGATAGAATTAAATCAAGCTTAATGTCAAAAGCTAACTAATTATGTGAGAGCGTGACACAGAACATTCTGTGTCACGCCCTTTTTTTATGGAATGAAATACCAACCTCATATCTTATATTTTCAAAATGAAAAGTTCTAATATGAGTACTTTATCCATATATGAAGATTTCAATTGGTAATCTGTATCAGCACAAATATCAATAGTCGCTAATAAACGATCGAGTGATAGCTTTCTAGTAATACGTAATGCCAGTTTTACCCTATATGGATGTACACCAATCGTTCTAGCAATTTGTTGTTCGCTATAATGTTTACCAGCAAGTATCTTACATTGATAATACAAGCGATAATTACTTGTGATTAACGCTAACAGCTTAATCGGCTCTTCTTTCATATTGATTAAGTCTTTCAGTAAATTAATAGACTTTTCTTTTTGACCTTTCTGAATATATTCCGTTAACAAAAATACATTCTGTTCTAGAGAACGACTCACAATTTCTTTAACGTCCTGTTTATTAATAACCGCTTCATCACCAATAAATAACACTAATTTATCCAATTCCGCTTTAATTATATTAAATTGAATTCCTGTCAGTTCTAGAAATTCTATCAATGCATCTTCTTTAATATCTTTATATTGTTCATGCAAATAAGATTTAATCCATTGTTTAATTTCTTGTTCAGTCATTTGGTCAATTTTATTAAGTCTTGCATTTTTCTTAACTGTTTTAACGAGTTTCTTTCTCTCATCTAACTTCTCATTAAACACGTCAAACACGACTAACGTATCACCATCATACTGTTCAATAAATTGAATCAATTGATCGATATTTTGATTAATTTGAGTACTAACTTTTTCTCCTGTAAAAAGGTAAGCATTCTTAACATGTACAACTTTTTTGTCTGAGAGGAATGGTAAAGTTAATGATTCTTCTATCGCACTTGAAATAGGTGTTTCGTATAAATCAAATTTAACATAATTGAAATCGTCTCTTTCTCCACCTAAATATTGATTTATAATTTCGTCAGATTTTTTCTCAATAAGTGCATTTACTGCACCATAATTCAATACAATATTGTCTTCCAAAATAAGTCTCCCTCTCTTATAAAGTTCTAATTAAGTATAGCATTTTTAAGTTTAATATCATATAATGAAAGTAAGTATAGGAGGGAGTCATATGAACAGATTTGAAGGTGAAAATACTCAAGGGCGTAACAATGATGTTAAAGACTCTGGATTTGGATTTATAATTGGTTTTGTATTCTTAGCTGCAATTTATATTATTGCACAAGTATTCAGTTTACTACCAAACTAATATATCAAATCCATTTATATAAGCTTACAAACGACTACTGTCGATTGTAAGCTTTTTTATTATGTTCTTGTAGTCCATTTGTCATCATCATGGTGTCTTTATTGATTTGAAATTGCACCATTCCGTAATCTTGTGTATTGAACACTTTACAATTGTTTTGTTTAAGTTTATTTACAATGGCCTCTTTCGGTAGCCCGTGTCTATTATGTCGACCAGAACTTATAACACATATTTGTGGCTTTGCTTTGAATAAAAAACTATCACTTGTACTTGTTAAACTACCATGATGCGCTACTTTTAAAATATCATAATTACCTTTAAGTTGACTCAATATACTTTGCTCTACCTTTTCTGTTGCATCACCCGTCGTTAATATTGTTCTGCCAAACGAAGTGATTTCAGTAACGATTGACGTATCATTCTTATCTTCATAATTCGGACTATTTTGGTTAAAAAATTTATACGTCGATTCTCCAATCTTTAATTCATTCAAATTTGAGCTATCTACAATTTGTGTGTTCGTTTCTTTAACCTCTTCTAACAAATGTTTTAATTCACGACTATCCCAAGTCTTCTTGTTGATAATTAAATGTTTAATTGATACCTTTTTACTCAAAGTAGCTAATTCTCCCATATGAACTGCATGTGGATGTGTAATGATTAAATAATCAATCTTTTGAAATCCCTTTTCTTTAAGTTCGGGCACAATAATTGAATCTGTATAATTTGATATTTTATTTCTAGTTTGCCACGGTTTCTTCTTCAATTTATCTTTACCACCAGTATCAATCATCACAATTTGATTCACATCATGATGATAAGCAATCATTGCATCTCCTTGACCAATATCAAGAAATTTTAAAACAACCTCGTTATGATTAAAGTGATATGTGATGGCAATGACTAACATTGTGAAAAGGAGTAAAGATTTAATATATATCCTTTTAATAAATAACATTAAAACTAACACTTCTATAATGAGAATGATTAAATATATCCATTCGGTTAGATTTTTAACGACCAACTCATTTATAGGAATACGACTCATAACATCTATTAATTTAAAAGTTTGTTTCATACAAATTTCTATTAGTGTCGTAAATAAATTAGGAACTTCCCCAAAAGTGGCAAACATCAACATGAATAACATCACAAGTGGAAAAATAATTAATTCAAAAAGTGGGATAAAGATGAAGTTTGTTATAAATCCTAGCCATTGAAAAGTATTAAAGTGAATCAGTAATATGACAAATGAGGATAATTGAGATACGACATTGATCGTAATGATTTTGTGGATTGTATTGAAAGATTTTATAAGTGGTATACATAAAATGATAAACGTGGAGACGATATAGGATAATTGGAAACCAATATCGAAAATAATATGAGGATTATAAATTGTATAAACAATGAAAGTGATAGATAGTATTTGTAAAGCGTCTATTTTCATGACTTTATTCAAAATCATATAAACCATTACCACACCTACTGCTCTAAGAACACTCGGACTTAAACTAGTTAAAACAGCATATATAGGTAATAAAATAAATATCATATTCTCGGCATGATGATATTTGATGTTCATCCTAAGTAATAATTTGAATAAAAATATATTTAACAATGCGACATGCGATCCACTTACAGCATATAAATGATATATACCTAATTTTTTAAGCTGCTCTATTCTTTCTTCACTTAAATAAGTTGTATCCCCTAAAGTGAGCGCAATAATATCATCAACACCATCTATATCAAGTTGTTTCATCTCATGGATTAAATTCGTTCGATATAGTTGAATACGTTCGATCATATTTAATGACCGACTTGTACAAGTATTAAAAAATAATTGTTCTATTTTAATAACACCTTTAATATCATGATTTTGCAAAAACTCAAAGTATTGAAATTTTAATGCGTTAGTATTAGGTATAGTTTGATTTAAAGAGTAAGTAATACGACAATTTTTTAAATACGGCATTTGATTTAAAAGTTTAAGCTTTTCTTTTTCATTTTTAATCGTATAAAATGCTTTAAACGTTTGATTATGGATTTGTCCTTCAGCTTGAAAGCCGTCTCCATCAATCGTTAACTTATCTCCAAACTGAATCACTTCAGTATAATTTTTATGATTTTTTGAGACGTTAAATGATTCGTAATATTGTAATGGATCATTTGGATAAATTAAGTAACCTATCATAAAAAATATAAAGCTCATTACCAAAATTTTTAATGATTGCCATTTAATATAGCAACTTATAACTAAGATAATGAGCATGAATATACTTACATAAGGATGTACAAAGAAAATTAAACCGGACAATAAATAAAGTGCAAAATAAAACCACATCTTAAATATTAGTCCTTACTTTAAATATTTAATAATGTCTTCTGGATGGAAATTGATTTTTTCGTAGTGTACACCGGACTGTTCTAACAGTTGTATTGCATATGTATGATTATGATAATCGTCAGCATAATAAATTTGTTTAATACCAGCTTGTATAATTGATTTCGTGCAATTTAGACAAGGAAAATGTGTAACATAAATAGTCGCACCTTCTGAGGAAACACCTAACTTAGCACATTGTATAATCGCATTCATTTCAGCATGAATAGTTCTTATACAATGACCGTCCACTACAAGGCAGCCATTATCTATACAATGTTCTTCTCCTGAAACAGACCCATTATATCCACCAGCAATCACTCTATTATCTTTAACGATTGTTGCACCGACAGATAACCGTTCACACGTTGACCTTAATGATAATAGATGACTTTGAGCCATAAAGTATTCTTTCCATTCAATTCTATCCATTACACATCGACCTACCTTTCATATATTCTTATTGTAAAATTTAACAAGTATAAATGCAATTTAATTTAAAACGATAAAATCTTTTAAACTTTCGACTGTTTTATCTCCAAATCCTTTAACCTTCTTCAAATCATCAACAGTTTTAAATTCTCCATTTGTTTCTCTATAATGTAAAATGGCATCTGCTTTACTTGGACCGATACCAGGTAACTTTTCGATTTCTGATTTATCACCTGTATTAATATTGACTTCTACTTTATCATTTGTAGATTGGTTTGTATTAACACTAGGCACATGTTCGCCGTTTATTGGAACATATATATACATTTGATCTTTAAGTCGTTCTGATAAATTGATTTTAGACAAATCTGCATTATGCTTTGTTTGAGCTTTCTTTAATACATCATGTACGCGATCCTTTGAAGACATAGTATATGTATTGGGATAATTAACAGCTCCTTTTACATCTACTACTACGTTTCTATTAACTTCTTTAGTAGATTTAGATTCATCTGTCTTATCAACAGCGTTATCATCTGAAGACTGTTGTTTAACTTCATTTGTTGTATCTTGTTGATGAATGATAGCTTCATTATCATCATTACCAGTGAAAAGGCTATTACAAATGAAAAATAATACAACAATCATGATGATTGCAAGTTGGTAATTCTCTATTAGCCATTCCTTCATTTCATAAATATATTTCAAAAAAACACCTCCTACATTATTAAACGTAGGAAGTGTTCTAAATTACTTTCTTGCAACTATAAAATGTCTATCGCCATTTTCATCAAATTGATCGATATTGAAATCAGTAAATACACTTTCAACTTTAAATCCAGCAAAGTCTAAAAGTTGTTTATAAAGGTCGATTTCATATGTGACTTGATAATGTTCTTCATCGAATCGTTCGTAAAGTCCATCTTCTCTTTCAATGAAAAATGACATTTGATGATATACACTATTAGGTTCTTCACCAGCAATTGCTTGCCATGCTAAAGTTAATTGTTCTGTTTCATCAATATAGTTACGGTTATTAAATTGGTGATTCATCTTATATAGCGAATGCACATCAAATATTAGCAATCCACCATCATTTAAAAATTGATTAACATAGTTAAATACTTGAAGAACTTCTTCAGGGTCTGTTATATAATTCAAGCTGTCACAAAAGATAGTAATTACATTGTAACTTTGTGGTAAGTCTAAATCTCTCATATCTTGGCAATACCAATTAATATTAGGATTACGACTTTCTGCCACTTCTAACATCTCTTCACTTAAATCAAGTCCACTTACGCGACCATATTCTAATAATTGTTCTGTTAAGCGTCCTGTACCACAACCAATATCCAAAATATCGTTATCATTACCTGTAACATAATGACCGACGATGTGTTTCCATTTATCATATGGTTGATCTTCAGTTAGAAGGTCATAGTAATGGCTCATACGATTGTATGCCATTATTGTGCTACCTCATTTAGAGTGATAATTGGTGCGTCTTTATATAATCTTTCTAAGTCGTAGTAATCACGCTCTTCTCTATGGAATACGTGTACAACAACGTCACCTAAATCAATTAATACCCATCTTGCTTCATTAAAGCCTTCTAGTCTTTTCACTAATACTTCATTTATTTCCGCTTCATCTTTAACATTTCTTGCAATAGCTTGAACTTGCTTGTCACTGTTACCATGACATACAACAAAATAATCAGCTATATCGCTAATACCTTTCATATCAATTGCAATAATGTCTTCAGCACGTTTATCATCACATGCGAGTAACGTTTGTTTCATTAAATCATTTGAATTCATTTAACCATTCCTTTATTGTTCTGAATGCATATTATAATAATTTAAGCATTCTATAGTTTTTAAATGTACTGTTTTATCCTTATTAATTAAGTGTAACACTGTACGTTTTGATATTTCATATACTGCTTTATCCAAGTTGCGTTCTTTAAAGACAATATCTCTAATTTCGTCTACACCTGGAGTTGTTCTTTTAGGTTCAATATAGTCAGCAATAAAAATTATTTTTTCAGTCTTATTCATTTGCGCTCTACCAGTCGTATGACTATAAATTGCGTAATAAATATCTTCATCATTTATATCATATTGATCTTTAAGCCTTGCAGCAGCAACTGGTCCATGTAGTATTTCTGAGCCATAACTCAATAAATCTTGCCCTAGATCATATTGCGTTACACTTTGATATAACGCTGAAAGTTCTTCATATTTACATAAATCATGCAGTATACCTGCTAATTCAACTTTTTTCATGTCACCATCAAAGATTTCTGCCATTTTCTTACCTGTTTCGGCTACTCTCATAGAGTGATTATATCTTTTTGATGGTAACGTTTCTTCAACCAATTTGACTGCTTTTTTAATTTTCATACAATCGTCCCCTTTTGATATATCTTTCAATTCGTGGCGTAACGAGCATCTTTATAGATTGACGATTTTTACATCTATTGCGAATGTCTGTTGAGCTTACATCAATTCTAGGAATGTGTAATGCTAACATCCCTTCTTTAACATCTTGTTTATCAACTTCTCTATTAACAACTACAAATGTTAACAATTCTTTTAATTCTGCAATGTTTCTCCATTTATGCAAATTCTCGTATTGATCTGAACCGATTACAAAATATATTTGATAATCAGGAAATTCTTGTTTAAATTCTTTAATTGTATCAAATGTGTAACTCGTACCTTTTCTATTAAGTTCTCTCTCATCAACTTCACCGAATTGCAAATCTTCAATAGCTAATTCTAACATTTTTACACGTTCTGATTCTATTAAATAAGATTCGTTATGTTCTTTAAGTGGTGATTGATAACTTGGTAAGAAAATGAATTTATCAGGTTGAACAAATTGATATGCTTCACTCGCAACTAACATATGTCCAATATGAATTGGATTAAATTGACCTCCATAGATCATGAGCTTTTTCATAATATTATGGTAGTTCTAATCTCTTATTTTCTTTAGATTCTTTATATAAGACAATAATATTACCGATAAGTTGTACGAGTTCAGCACCTGCTTGTTCAGCAATTGATTCAGCTACTTCTTTATGATCATCCATATTATTTTGTAAGATATGAATTTTGATCAATTCTCTTTTTTCAAGTACGTCTTGCACTTGTTCTATCATATTGTCATTTAATCCGCCTTTTCCAATTTGGAAAATTGGATCTAAATGATGCGCTTCTTTTCTTAAATATCTCTTTTGTTTACCTGTTAACATAATGATCTCCTTTTAAGTTCCTCTTGTACTTTATTTCTCATTGATTCTATATGGGCTTCTTGTCCCGTCCATATTTTAAAACTTTCTGCGCCTTGATAAACGAACATATCCAATCCGTTATATATTGCAATACCTGCTTGTTCACATGCTTGCAGTAGCGGTGTCTTGTCAGGAATATAGATAATATCACAAACTAAACTATTTTTACTTATCTTCTCCACAGGAATAATGAATTCACTATGCTGTGTATTCATGCCAACCGGTGTCGTATTAATAATAATATCAAATGTATGAAGAACAGATTGAACATCTGTCAGACTTATAGTTTCAATATCAATTTGCCAATTATCAAATCTAGACATCGTTCTATTTGCCACTGTTATTTTATGATTCGTAAACTTCTGCATTTCCGAAACAATACCTTTACTCGCACCACCAGCACCAAGTACTAAAATTTTACGATCTTGAATGCTACCGTAATGTTCAATTAAACCTTTAACAAAACCAATACCATCTGTATTATACCCAATCCATTTATTATCTTGTATTAGAACTGTGTTAACAGCACCAATATGCTTAGCATTTGAAGATACTTCATCTAAATAAGGCAAGATGGATTCTTTATGAGGTATTGTAATATTAAAGCCGTCTAAAGCTTTTTCATTTATTATTTCTTTAATATGTTTAAATTGTTCTGGTGGAATATCTAAAGCACCATATTCATCTTCCCTACCTAATGCTTCAAAACTTGCTGCGTGCATAATCGGTGAAAGCGAATGGTTAATAGGATGTCCGATAACTCCAAACTTCATTTAATTCACCTCTTATAAAATAGATGTTCTTAATGTAACTTCGACTTCTTTAGGCGCCGTAACATGTATTTCTGCACCTGCATCTACAGTTACAAATCCTAATCCTGAAATCATAACATCTTTTCTTTCAGATTCGGTTGTAATCTCAGTTGTTTTTAAGTTGTCGAAGTTAAAGTTTGATGGATCATATGGTGGTTTAAGAAGCTCACCAATTTGACGTTTCCATAAATCTTCAGCGTTTGATAACTTTGTTCTATGAATGTTTAAGTCGTTTGATACAAAACATGTTAAAGAACGTCTACCGCCACTTACATAATCTACTCTAACTAAGCCACCTAAGAATAAGCTTTGTTCTTCGTTTAATTGATAAACTTTTGGCTTAATTTCTTTTTTAGGCATAACAACTTTCAATTCTTTATCTGTAACGTAATGCGTCATTTGATGACTTTGAATAATACCAGGTGTATCAAACATATATGAATCATCATCTAATGGAATATCAATCATATCTAATGTTGTACCAGGAAAATGACTTGTTGTAATCACTTCTTTTTCACCGACACTCTTTTCAATCAATCTATTGATTAATGTAGATTTACCAACGTTTGTTGTACCCACTACATAAACATCTTTACCATCTCTTACTTTCTCGATAGTTGATAGTAAATCATCAATTCCTTGATTTTTATATGCAGAAATCAATACAACTTCGTCAGGATTAAGTCCAAAATCTTTCGCACGATTTCTTAACCAAATTTCAACTCTTCTTTTATTAATAGCTTTAGGTAAGATATCCATTTTATTCGCGACAAGTACGACTTTTTTCTTACCTACTATATCTTTTAAGCGATGTATCATAGATCCTTCTAAATCAAATACATCCACAACATTGACAATAAGACCATCTTCATTGTGAAGAGATTTCAACATGTTTAGAAAATCTTCACTTGTTAAATCAACATCTTGGACTTCGTTATAATTTTTAAGTCTAAAACATCTTTTACAAATGACATCTTCTTTATTCAAACTTGATTGTGGAACGTATCCAGCTTCATTTGGATTTTCAGATTGAAGTGTTGCACCACAACCAATACATTTAGCAAACTCTGTCAAATTTATTCCTCCCAGTTAATTAAACCTTTTCTCTTAAAGTAATTTAAAAATCTTCTTTCTATTAATCGATTGAATTTCGTAACGAAACCATCTGTCTTTTTCACAGGTACGACCATAATTGTATATAATCCGTTTCTATTTCCACCAAACACATCTGTTAACATTTGATCACCAATAACAACTACTTCAGACTTATTGACGTTCATTAATTTAGCTGCTTGTCTAAAAGCTTTACCACGTGGTTTACGTGCTTTAAAAATATAATCAATATTTAATGTTGATGAAAATGACGCAACACGTTCTTGATTATTATTAGAAACAATCGTAACTGTTATACCATTATCTTTCATATTTTCAAACCAATTTCTCACTTCATCAGTTGGATCTTTAACATCCCAACCTACTAATGTATTATCTAAGTCTGTGATAATTGCTTTTATATTTTTAGATTTTAAATGTTCAGGTTCGATATTAAATACTGATTGAACATATTCATTTGGTAAAAAATATTTTGTAAATAATCCCATTATTACACCTCAATATTATCTTTTATTTTAACATAAATCATATATACATTCCTTTAGTTGAATACAAAATAAAAGTGTTGCAAATCACTTATGATTCGCAACACTAAATATTATTCTGTAATTTCACGGTCAGAAGATTTTTCAACTTCTGTATTCGCATAAATCACATAACCAACAAGTGCTGTAGCAATGACAGCGATAGCCATTAATATTAACATGAAACTGCCTCCTTATGCCACTCTATTTAATAATAATTTTACAATTTTACTAGAATTGACGCAAGCTACTTTTAAAAATTCTTCAAAAGTAACATCAGATTCTTTATCTGCTAAATCTGAAACAGCTCTCGTAACAATAATAGGCACATTATATTGGTAACAAGTTTGCGCAATTGCACCAGCTTCCATCTCTACGACACTTGCAGTAGGAAAGTTAGATTTAATCACTTTACGCTGATCAATTGAGCCAATGAAACTATCACCTGTAGCAACCTCACCAACAATACCATTTAAATCAAGCTGTTCTATTGATGATTTCGCTAAGTCGATTAATTTACTATCAGTTTCATAAAATTCTGGCATACTTGGTACTTGTCCCAATTTATAGCCAAATGCCGTTGCATTGACATCATGATAATAAACTTTATTACTAATAATGATATCACCAATATTTAATTCGCTATCAACAGAACCTGCTGACCCTGTATTAATGATTAAATCTGGTTTAAATTCATTGATTAGTAATGTTGCTGTAATTGCAGCATTTACTTTACCAATACCACTTTGTGCTAATACAACTTGTTTATCTTCTATATTACCTTTATAAAAAATAACATGTGCAATTTGGATTGTTTCTCTATTTTCAATAGATGACTTTAATATTTCTACTTCTTCTTCCATTGCTCCAATAATACCAATCATGCTTTATCACTCCATCATATTCATTCAATATTTATATTAACATAATTAGTATACTTTGAAATACGTTTTTAACTATTCCATAAACTTTGTAAGCCTTGTAATGATAATACCCCTGCTATTAATGTTGTAACAACAGCAACAACACCAATTACAATCATCCAAGTTGGGTGTTTATAGTCACCAACGATACTTTTCTTCTTAGAAGCAATTAAAATTGTTCCTAAAGTTACTGGTAAAATTAAACCGTTCAATGCACCAGCAATAATTAATAATTTAACCGGCTTACCAATTGTTAAGAATACAATAGATGAAACAACTATGAAAATAATAATAACTAAGTTTCTATGATTTTTAATAGATGGATGCAATGATTGAATAAATGTTGTACTTGTGTATGCACAGCCAATTACTGATGATAATGCTGCTGCAAATAATACAACACCGAATACTTGTTTACCGACAGGTCCTAATACATGTTCAAATACAGAAGCTGGTGGATTGTCTGGATTTAAAGTGAATCCTGTAACAACAACACCAAGTACTGCTAAGAATAAAAATGTTCTCATTATACCCGTTGTTAAAATACCTGAAATGGCCGCTCTATTTACAAATGGTATATAACCTTTTCCAGTGATACCTGCTTCTAACAATCTATGAGCACCTGCAAATGTAATATAACCACCAACAGTTCCACCAACCAATGTGATGATTGGTACAATGAGTTTACTAATATCATCAGGTACAATCATTTTTTGTGCCGCTTCGACAACTGGTGGTTTCGTTAATACCATTACATAAGCAACAATGGCAATCATGAGTACACCTAATATTTGTGTAATAATATCTACGACTTTTTGTGCGTTTTTAACAACAAATATTAAAATTGCTAATACGCCTGTAATACCTGCACCAATTCTTACATCTAAACCGAATATCGCATTAAGTCCTAGCCCAGCACCTGCAACGTTACCGATGTTAAATGCTAGCCCACCAATAGCGATTAATATTGCGATAAATGTACCTAACCCCTTAAACACATCATTCGCGATATCTTGTCCACCTTTACCTACAACTGTGATAACACGCCAAATATTAATTTGTGCACCGATATCAATCAGAATAGATGCAAGTATTGCAAATGCAAAGCTTGCAAGAAATTGCTCAGTAAAAACTGCCGTTTGAGTTAAAAATGCTGGTCCAATAGATGAAGTAGCCATTAAGAATACTGCACCCCATAGAATTCTTCTATGTTTATTTGTTATTTCAAACGGTTGATTTAACTCCTCATACCCTTTATTTTGCTTCATACGCTTTCCTCCTATTTCATTGCACTAATTTCTATGCCTTCAGCTTTAAACTGTCGAATAATTTCTTGAACAAAATCTAAAGCATGTTGTCCGTCTCCATGTACACATATTGTATCTGCTTCAATCGGAATTTCATTTCCATTTATCGTGATAACTTTAGATTCTTTAACCATTTTAATAACTTGTGCGACAGCTTGGTTTGTATCTTTAATAAGCGCACCTTCTTTTTTCCTAGAAACTAATTGGCCATTATCCTCGTATGCACGATCAGCAAATACTTCACTCTTATATGTTAAATTATGACGTTTACATGATTCGATTAGTTCACTATTAGATAAACCAACGAATAATAACTGATCATCAAAATCTTTCACCGCTTTAACAATTGCATCGGCAATTTCTGGATCTTTAGCACCCATTTGATATAACGCACCATGTGGCTTAACATGGTGTATTTTTGTTTCGTGTATTTTACAAAATCCAGCTAATGCACCTAATTGATAAATCACTAAATCATAAACTTCTTCTGGTGTAACATCTATGTTTCTACGCCCAAATCCAATTAAATCTTGAAAACCTGGATGAGCACCTATATGTACATCATGTTGAACCGCCAATTTAACTGTTTCATTCATAACGTGTTGATCTCCTGCATGAAAACCACAAGCGACATTTGCAGAAGTGATTAAAGGTAATATACTTTCATCATTACCAAGTTTATAGTTACCAAAGCTTTCTCCTAAATCACAATTCAAATCAACTTGTACCACAATACCCTCTCCTTAAACGATTTTATGTTCATGTAGAAACTTAATGGTTATATCATTTTTAATATATGGTTCATAACTCAACACGCGATATAAAAAGTCTAACGTTGTCGGAAAACCATCAATGACCGTTTCTTCTAACGTACCTTTCATTTTTTCAATTGCTTCAAGTCTATCTTCACCTTTAACAAGTATTTTAGCGACTAATGAATCATAGTATGGTGGAATTTGATAACCATCATATAACATACTGTCTACTCTCGTATTAAATCCATTAGGTAAATGTAAAGCTTGAACAACACCTGCTGCTGGGCGGAATTGTTTTTCTGGATTTTCTGCATTTATACGACATTCAATCACATGCCCATCAAAATGGATATCCTCTTGATTAATAGATAACTTCTCACCATTAGCTACTAATATTTGTTGCTTAATTAAATCAACACCTGTTAATAATTCTGTGACTGTATGTTCAACTTGAATGCGTGTATTCATTTCTAAGAAATAATAGCCGTCATCAGTTAGTAAAAATTCAATTGTTCCAGCACTTTCATAATTACAAGCTTTAGCGGCTTTTACAGCATCTGTGTGTAACGAATTTCTTGTACTTTGATCTAATGCTGCACAAGGTGCTTCTTCGATTAACTTTTGGTTCTTTCTTTGAATTGAACAATCTCGTTCACCGAGATGAATTGCTTCACCATGTTTGCTCGCGAGTATTTGAACTTCCACATGTCTAGCTTCATCAATAAATGTTTCAATATACACACGTTTATCTCCAAAGTATTTTTCGCCTTCAGATTGAGCCTCTTTAAAGAATTGTTCAAGTTGGTCAGGTTCTTGTACGATTCGAATACCTTTACCACCACCGCCACTAGCAGCCTTTAACACAAATGGATATCCTATTTTTTGAGCAACTTCTTCTGCTTCTTTAACTGTCTTTACTTCTCCAATAGACCCAGGAATAATAGGTACGTTCGCGTTGTACATCGTTTCTCTTGCTTTTATTTTATCTCCCATTAAATCCATCGTGTTATAACTAGGACCAACAAAGATAATATTTTCTTCATCTACTCTTTTTCTAAAAGTCGTGGATTCTGATAAAAATCCATAACCAGGATGAATCGCATCTGCTTTACTCATCTTACAAGCTTCTAAAATGCGTTCAATATCTAAATAACTATCACTTGATTGACTTGGTCCAATACAAATGGCTTCATCTGCTAATTGCACATGTAAACTATCTTTATCTGCTTTGGAATATATTGCGATTGTTGTGATATTCATCATTCTACATGTTCTAATGATTCTTACCGCAATCTCGCCTCTGTTTGCAATCAGTAAACGCTTAATCATATAAATCCCCCTTATTTCAATGTGATAATCGTTTGTCCGTATTCAACAGGATCCCCATGATTAATTTGTATATCATTAACGATACCGTCATACTCACTTATAACTTCATTGAGTACTTTCATTGATTCGATATAACCGACAACTTGACCTTTTTTCACTTCATCTCCAACTTTGACAAGTGGATTTTGTAATGTTTCTTCATCTTGTAAATAAAATGTTCCAAGGATTTCCGCTTCTATTGTATTAAGCTGTTCTTCTTGTTTTGAAGTTGGCGTGTTTTCTTCAACATTATTGACTGGTGTTGTAGTCACGTTATTTGATGTTGATTTTAAATCTAACTCGACTTCGACCGTTTCATCTTTATATTTCATATAATTTACTTGATTTTGTTTCATGAGTTTAATAAGTTCTTCTATCTTTTCTATATTCATGACTGATTCCCCTTTATAAGTTTTGCTATATTTTTAGATTTAGGACGAATATTGCTTAAATCTTTATATTTTTTCAGTTTAATATCATCTATATCTGCTTCTAATTGTTTAATATATGTTTGATATTCAAGCGTGGCATCTTCAAACGAAATCCATTTAAAAGTAATGCTATCATTTGCTTTTAATTGAGAAAGCTTTTCTCTACCTATAAAACTAACTGTAGCAATCTTTGTATAACCACCTATCGTCTGACGATCATTAAGCAATATAATCGGTTGACCATTAATAGGAACTTGTACACTACCTGGTGCAATCGGTTCAGAAATAATATCTGCGTTATGTTTATGTTTAAGCGGTTCATCCCCATTTAATCGATAACCCATACGATCTGACATTTCTGATATTGTATATGATTGATTAACAAGTTGGTCATGTGCTTCTAATGTAAATTCATCAAATTGTAGCCCTTCCATAATTGGAATGATGTTTGCATCTTCTAATTGATTGATATTAAACGTATTACCTATAATGTCATGGTTTATAGTTTTATCTTTGAATTTCAAAACATCATTTCTGTTTAATGTTCTTCCATTCATGCCACCTATACCACTTCTACTATGTGTTGATACACTGTCTAATATCGGTTCGATATTTAAAGATTTATGAAAAGCTAAATAGCCTCTTGCCCCAGATGTAATAGTCTTTATATTGAGCACTTGTCCTTTTTCTACATAAATTGCTGTATTTACTGGTATTGGTTGATCATCAAGCTGTATATCTGCAGCATATGCAACAAATACGACGATATTCGGTTCTTCAAATTTTAATGTAGGTCCATTTAATGTCACTTCTAATACAGGTGCATTTTCATTATCCACTAAAGCATTCGCGATACTGTATAAATATTGATTCATAACACCCGCTTCAGAAAATCCATCTTTTTCAAATTTTGATCGACCTATATCTTGAACAGTCGTAAACAAACCTGGTTTTATACATTTCATTACAAATCACCTACTAACTGACTATAATCAAATATGCCATTTACAATCTCGTCTTCAATTCGCGTAAATTCTTCTTGATGAATAGCTTTAAAAGCAATATAGTCTCCAGCTTCGTATAAAATCATAGGCTCTCGATCTAAGTTAAAAACATCTATTGGTGTGCGACCAATAATTTGCCATCCGCCTGGTGATGATTTCGGATAAAGTCCAGTTTGATTATTTGCAATTCCAACAGATCCTTGGACGATTTTACTTCTTGGCGTTTCCTTTCTAGGTGTATGTATTTTCTCATTTAGTCCTCCTAAAAATGGAAAGCCAGGTAAAAATCCAATTGCATAAATTAAATAATTTTCTTCAGTATGTATTTGAATCACTTCTTCTTCTGATAATTGTGCATGTTCAGCAACAATATTTAAATCTGGACCAAATTCACCACCATATACAACTGGTAATGTTATCAACTTTTTTGAATGTGATGCATTTTCTTGATTAAGATTTAAATGATGTAAGTCTAGTTCATGAAGGACTGTTTCGTATGTATATTGTTTCGCATCAAATGCAACCATGATTGATCGATATGATGATGTCACACTTATAACAGCTGGATGTTGCAATGATTCAATATGTAATGCAATCGTCGAAATTTTATTCCTTATTTCTGGACTGATTTCATTTTGTTCATAAATCATAAAATGCGTCTCACTCACTTGCTTAATATCCAATTTTACCACCCCTTTGTTAACGCTTTTAATAATCAGATAATTAAATCAATTATACTTTATCATAATACCATGATTTATATAAAAAAAAGCTGTAAAAACGTTTGTTTCATACGTTTCTACAGCTTTCCTTCTAAATTATAATACGATTAATCGATTTTTACGATTTTAACTTTCATTTCGTTACCATTTGGTAATGGAACATTTACTTCTTCGTTTAATTTTTTACCAATTAAAGCTTTAGCAATTGGAGACTCATTAGAAATTTTACCTTCAAATGGGTCTGCTTCTGCTGAACCAACAATTTTGTAGCTTTCTTCTTCGTTACCTGGAACTTCAGTAAATGTTACAGTTCTTCCGATTTGGACAACATTTTTTGAACCATTATCTTCAATAATTTGTGCATGACGAATCATGTTTTCGATTTTTTGAATTTCTTGTTCAATGAAACCTTGCTCATCTTTAGCTGCATCGTATTCAGAGTTCTCAGATAAGTCACCAAAACTACGTGCTACTTTTATTTTTTCAACGACTTCTGGTCGCTTAACTGTTTTTAATTCTTCAAGTTCTTTTTCTAATTTGTTAAAACCTTCCTGTGTCATAGGAAATTCTTTTTGTGTTTCCATTCTTCCATCTTCCTTTACTTTATAATTATTTAAATATTTTTAACTAACGATTGAATTTTCGTAGTCATAATATCAATAGCTACCTTATTACTACCACCTTCAGGGATGATGATATCCGCATATTTCTTCGTTGGTTCAATAAATTGGATATGCATCGGTCTTACAACTGATAAGTATTGATCAATTACTGACTCCATCGTACGTCCTCTTTCTTTAATGTCTCTCGTTAAACGACGTAAAATTCTTAAGTCAGCATCAGTATCAACATAAATCTTAACATCCATTAAATTACGTAAATCTTCATTTTCAAGCGCGAATATACCTTCAAGTATAATAACATCTTTAGGTTCGAATCTAATCGTCTTATCGCTTCTCGTGTGATTTGAATAATCATACGTAGGCACTTCAATTGCATGTCCATCTTTAATTCTAGTTAAATCTTGTTTTAATCTTTCATTATCGAAAGCGAATGGATGATCATAGTTAGTCTTCAATCTATCTTCAAAAGACATATGCGATTGATCTTTATAATAGTAATCTTGTTCTATTAATGCAACACTATATCCATCTAAATTTTTCATAATTTCGGATGTTACAGAAGTCTTACCTGAACCAGAACCCCCTGCAATACCTATAATTGTAGTCTTTCCCATCAAACGATTCCCTTTCTCATCATGTTATTTGGATAAATCTGACGATCCACTTTTATTTGAATGACTTGAAGTGGATGTCTGGCTGCGTCGAGTTCTTCACCATTTTCATCATATATCTTATCTATGACTTGAGTGAAGTTTTCAATTTCAGGTCCAAAAAATTCAATTTCTTGTCCTGGCTTGAAATAATTTCTTTGTTGGATGGTAGCTATTTGTGATACTTCGTCATAGTCTAACACTAATCCACAAAAATCAAAAGGTGTTTTTTTATTTGATTCGTGTCCAAACATTTGTTCTTCGTAATGTGGTACACCTTCGAAGAAAGCTGGTGCTGTATCTCTATTCGCACATTTATCTAATTCAATCAACCATCTAGGATCGATTTTAAAGTTTTCTGGATCCTCAGCATAGCGATCAATTACTTTACGATATACAGATACAACAGTAGCAATATAATGAATAGATTTCATACGACCTTCAATTTTTAGAGAATCTATACCGATGTCCATCATTTTAGGTATTGATTCGATTAATTTCAAGTCTTTTGGACTCATTGCAAAAGGCGTGATCTCATTACCATCGAAATATGGCTCTAATTCTCCATCTTCTTCTACTGATATTAAATCGTAATCCCATCTACAACTTTGACAACAACCACCTCTATTTGAGTCTCTTGCTGTCATATGATTACTTAATGTACATCTACCAGAATATGCAATACACATTGCTCCATGTATAAATGTTTCTATTTCAATATCAACTTTTTCTTTCATTTCGCGCATTTCTTCAGCACTCGTTTCACGAGCTAGAACGACTCTCTCAAGTCCTTCTTCTTTCCAATATTGAACTGCACGATAATTTGATAAAGATTGTTGTGTACTTAAATGGATTTCTAAATTAGGTGCCACACGTTTACACGTTTCTATAATAAGTGGATCAGCAACTATAATACCATGTGCACCCGTTTCATTTAGATTTTTTAAATATTCTTCTAGTCCTGGAATATTTTCATCATGAGCAAAAATATTTGTTGTAACATAAATTTTTGCGCCATATTTTGCTGCAAACTGAACGCCTTCTTTAATTTCTTCCATCGTAAAGTTATCAGCATTTGACCTTAAACCATATTCTTGTCCACCTAGGAACACAGCATCCGCACCATAATGAACAGCAATTTTGAGTTTTTCTAAATTTCCTGCAGGCGCTAGAAGTTCTGGTTTTTTTATCTTTGTTTGACGACTTGCGCCAATAGGTTCTAGAACTTTCATATATATCATTCCTTTAATATAACTTAATAAACTGTTTGTTTGAACATAAATCCTTGATCCATTGGACGATGATCTTTTTGAACCTCTTCTATTGGTTCAACTAACATAAATTTTTCATCTTCATATAACTCTGGATCTTCGTTATATAAGTCAATCGCTTGTCTATATTGCTCAGTCGCGATATTAATATATTCTTCTGTTTGAAGTACGCCGTCAATCTTAAACGCATCAATTTGTGCTTCTAATAAATCCTCTAAGTCTTCGATTAAGCAAATATCATTCGGACTCATAATGTGTGTACCATTATAATCTTCATATATTGGATATTTATTACTTCTTTCTTCATCATATAAAAGCATGTCTTTATTTTCTTTACGATTTTCAATTTTCATAACTTTATCTTGATACATAAAGTAATTACCAAGTAATTTTCTTTTAGACTGGAACATACAAGTCATGCCGTGTACTTGAACTTCTATTTCGACATTACTTTTTTCTTTAATTTCTAGTACTTCTTCAATACTTAACTCACGAGCCAACACTGCTCTAGCTGAACCTCTATCACCCCAATAATTACATTGAAAATGATTTGTCACGATTGTTTCAGCATTCCAATTTAAAGGTATAGGATTCTCACGATTTTTCATTGCCATAACTACTGCTGGATCGCCAAAAATGATTCTATCTGCTTTTAATTCATGTAACAAATCAATATAAGATTCCAAATCATCAATATGTTCATTATGAAAAATACCATTTACCGCTACGTATGCTTTTTTACCATGATCATGGATAAGCTTAATGGCTTCACGAAGTTCTGGTTCTTTAAATTCACCAGCAAGTCTTAATCCAAATTTTTCTTCACCAATGACAAATGCATCAGCACCTAATTTAATTAATTGTTCAATATGTTCAACGGACTTAGGTGTCACTAGTAATTCTGTCATTACAACTTCTCCTTTTTAGAAATGGCCATACCATCACCAATATTAATCAATGTCGTTTTATAATTTTCATGATTCATTAACCAATGATTATATTTTTGAACTTTTTTTACCATTTGTTTAACGTTTCTGTTTCTTACAATTTCAATATTACTGACAAAACCATGGTATAAAATATTGTCAGTAATAATGATGCCATCATCTTTAAGCAGTGGTTCATATAGTTCAAAAAACTTTTGTGATTGAGCTTTAGCAGCATCGATAAAAATCATATCAAATGACTGGTCGGTAGGTAACAATTCAAAAGCTTCTAATGCATCAGAAAAGATAACATTTATTTGGCTTTCATAACCAAAGTCTTTAATATTTGAAATAGCTTGTTCATACATTTCTTCTTTTCTTTCAATCGTCCACACATTAATACCCGGATCACATGAAGCAAAATGCATCGCGCTATATCCAATTGCCGTTCCAATCTCTAGAATACTTTTCACATCTTTAATTCTAATTAATTGTTTAACAAACTCTGTGGAGATTTTGTCCATTATTGGAACATTATATTGTTCAGCATAATGCCTTAATTCATCGATATTTGATGAATTTTGAAACAACAATTGTTCGATATATTCTATATCTTTTTCCATGTCATTACTTCCTTACACTCGAATATAATAAAAAACCCAACTAGTCTCCTGACTAGTTAGTATGTATCAGTCATATCTACAATATGATTTCATAAACATTAGATATTTTACCATATTTTCGAATAAAAAGTAAGTATATATGCAAACAAGAACGCTTTTAAAATTTAAAAGCGTTCTTGTTTATATTATTTTTCTCTATTCTTTTCTTGTTCTTTTAAATTCTCTGCAAATAATACTTTTCCCTTTTTGGTTGTTGTATAGTAAAAATAATCTGTTTCCGGAGGGTTTACCGTTGTTCTAGCTGTTTCATCAGATATATTACATATTGGACCTATTGGTAGCCCTTTATGTGCATATGTGTTATATTTTGAATCATTTTTATAATCTTTATCTGATAATGCTTCAGTTGTTTCTTTTTTATTTGCATATCTTACTGTCGCATCTGAATTCAAAGCAATTTGTGGATTGTTTTCAATTCTGTTTAACAGTACCGAAATATATCTCGATTTATCTGTAACGTTTTTCATTTCCGATTCTACAATTGAAGATAACGTTAAATACTCATGGAAAGTAATCATCTTTTCTTCATAGTTACTCGTGTATTTAAAGCCGCCATTTTCATTATATATTTTGTAAGTTGTACGGTATGTTTCATTCAACATTTCATTTGTAACGTCATCAATCGTTACATCTTTTTTTGAAAACTGATACGTACTTGGTGCTAAATAGCCTTCTAATGGGTATCTTAAGTTTTTATTTAATACTTCGTCCGTTAACATATCGGTATATTTTTTTTGATATTTTTTCACAAAATCTTGATCTCTCATTTTCTTCAAAAAGCTTTCGCGACTAATAGAAGTATTTTCTTCTAAAATGCCTGCAATTAATTCTATATTCGAACCTTCTTTTACATCATATTGGATCGCTGTTTTTAAATACACTTTTCCAGTTTCTAAACTTTTCGCAATATCTCTAGGTGACATTGAAGGAGAAAACTTATATTCCCCTGCTTGAAAGCTAGAAATATTATTGAGTTTCAAATAATATTTGAAAATAGTAGCATTTCTAATTATTTTTTTATCGGATAACTCTTGGCTTAACATTTCAGTATTTGTGTTTGGATTAACATTTACAATAACTTGCTCATTGCTGTCGGCGTTAACAGGTTTAACATTAATACCTACTACAATTAAGCCTATTATAGTAATTAATATAAGTAATAAAAAGAGGATGCTTATGATTGTTAAACTAATATACTTAGATAATAATCTCGCATCTTTATATATACTATTTTTTTCCATATGTAACTCCTTATGTAAAATAAATACCCCTAATGATTATATCACATTAGGGGTAAAGTGTACTATTACATATTAAATTTTAAACATCGTCCATTTCAGTATTAACGATTTCTTCAATCATATCCCACTCTTCGTCAGTTTCAACTGGTAATAATTTACCACCTTCACCGTCGTCATTTGCTTCATTAATCATTGGGATTAATTCAATTTCTTCATCATCCGCTGTACCTTCTTCAGCTAAGATGATGTATTCTTTCTTGAATTCTGGGTGATAGAATTCTAATACTTTACGGTATAAGACTTCGTTATTATTTTCGTCTATTAATGTTAATAATTCTTCCTCATTGTTAATTTCTAAATGTCCTTCGTGATTATGTTTAGTCATTATTCATTCTCCTCATCAATTATTTAATAGAATCTAGGTAACCTTGTAATATAAATACAGCTGCCATTTTGTCTATTACTTTTTTTCTTTTCTTTCGAGAAACATCTGCTTCTAATAATGTGCGTTCAGCACCAACTGTGCTTAGTCTTTCATCCCACATTACCATTTTTAATTCTGGTCTTTCTTGTTGAAGTAAATCTTTGAATTGAATGGATGCCTCTCCGCGAGGACCAATAGAATTGTTCATATTTTTTGGCAATCCTATAATGACAGTATCAACATCATATTCATCAATGATTTTTATAAGTTGGTCAATTCCAAAATCTTCGTTTTCTTCGTTAATGCGGAGTGTATCTATACCTTGAGCTGTCCAACCCATCGCATCACTTACAGCTACACCTATTGTTTTACTACCGACGTCTAAACCTATTATCCTGTTTTTAAGCATTGAATTCATTTTCTTGCTTTAAATAGTGTGATACAAGCTCTTCCATAATATCATCTCTATCTAAACGTCTTATTTGATTTCTTGCTTCGTTGTGTCTAGGTATATAAGCTGGATCGCCAGAAAGTAAATAACCGACTATTTGATTTACTGGATTATAGCCTCTTTCTTCTAAAGTTCGATAAACATTTTGTAGTACTGTTTTGACATTTTCTTTTGGAAAATCATCATAGTTAAATTTCATAGTTTTATCAAAATTATTCATCTTTATTTACACTCCCTAACTCCATTAACTTAATATTAATTATATCATATTCTAATTACACGTAAAATTATAGCGTTTTAATGTAGTCTTTAACAAACTGTAATGCTTCTGTTACTTTAGAAGGATCTGTTCCGCCACCTTGAGCCATATCAGGGCGACCGCCACCTTTACCGTTTGTAATTTGAGCAGCTTCTCTAATAATGTCACCAGCTTTAACTTTATCCGTTAAATCTTTTGGTACTGAAGAAACAAGTGAAACTTTATCTCCATTGACACTTGCTAATAATAGAACTGTATCTTGCATTTTAGATTTATAATCATCCATGATTGATCTTAATACTTTTGAATTTTCAGCTTCAACTAATTGTGAAAGTACTTTAATGCCATTAATTTCTTCAACACTGTCTTCAATATTGCCTGATTTTAATTCTGTAATTGTTTTGTTCTTTTGTTGAACTTCTTTTTCTAAGTCTTTATTATGTTGTTGAATTTGTTCGATTTTTTCAATTGTTCTTGCTTGGTCTTTAATTTTGACATGTTGCATAACATCTTTAAGGATTGTTTCTGTTTCTTTTAATGTTTCATATGCTTTTCTACCTGTTACAGCTTCGATTCTTCGAACACCTGCACCTGTACCTGATTCTGAAACAATTTTGAAGATACCAATTTCACTTGTGTTACGTACGTGTATACCACCACATAACTCAATTGAGTATGATGACATTTCAACAACTCTTACAACATCACCATATTTTTCTCCGAATAGTGCCATAGCGCCTTTTTCTTTAGCTTGTTCTATTGGCATTTCTTCAATAACTACAGGAATATTTTGCCAAATTTTTTCGTTAACAATTTTTTCGATAGTTTCTAATTCTTCTTGTGTAACTTGGCCAAAGTGTGAGAAGTCAAATCGTAATCTATCACTTTCAACTAATGAACCCGCTTGATTAACATGCGTACCTAAAACTTCTTTTAAAGCTGCATGTAATAAGTGAGTTGCTGAGTGGTTTTTGATAATTGATTTACGATCATCTTTATTAACAATAGCTTCTACAGTTTCACCAACATGAACTTGTCCAAATGTTACATGTCCTGCATGTAAATTTTGACCATTAGGTGCTTTTATAACTTCTGTCACTTCAATTTCAAATTGATTATGACGAATAATACCTTTATCCGCTACTTGACCACCTGATACTGCATAAAATGGTGTTTCTCTTAAAATAAATTGGATGTTTTCTCCACTTTCTACTTCATCAACTAATTCCCCATTAAATATAATATCTGTAATTTCTGTTTGTGTTTCTGTTACGTCATATCCAACGAATTTACTTGGCGTGTTGATGCTACCAAGTACTTCATTTTGAACTTGCATTGATTGAGTCTTTTGACGTGCAGCTCTCGCTCTTTCACGTTGTTGATGCATCTCATTTTCAAAACCTTCATTGTCTATTGAAATGCCTTCTTGTGCAGTGATTTCTTCAGTTAACTCGATTGGGAAACCATACGTATCATATAATTTAAATGCATCTGATCCTGATAATACATTACCTTGTTGCTTAGCTGATGCCATCATTGTGTTTAAAATTGCTAAACCTTCTTCAAGTGTTTCATGGAAACGTTCTTCTTCAGATTTCACAACTTTTTTAATGAAGTCACTTTGCGCTTTAACATTTGGATAATACGGTTCCATAATATCTGCTACGATATCAACTAATTTATATAAGAATGGCTCGTTAATATTAAGTGATTGACTGAAACGAACAGCTCTTCTTAGTAATCTTCTTAATACGTATCCTCTACCTTCATTTGCAGGTAACGCACCGTCACCAATCGCAAAACTGATCGTTCTAATATGGTCTGAAATAACTTTAAATGCGATATCTTGTTCTTTATTCTCTAAGTATTTTAATCCACTAACCGCTTCGACTTGTTCAATAATTGGAATAAATAAGTCTGTATCATAGTTCGTTGGTACATCTTGAGAAATAGATGTCATACGCTCAAGACCCATACCTGTATCAATATTTTGATTTGGAAGTGGCGTATAAGTATGGTCAGCATTATGATTAAATTCACTAAACACTAAATTCCAAACTTCTAAATAACGTTCATTTTCTCCACCTGGATACATTTCTTCAGCTGGATCTTCTTTCCCGTATGTGTCGCCTCTGTCATAGAATATTTCAGTGTTAGGTCCAGATGGTCCTTCACCGATGTCCCAGAAGTTACCTTCAATTCTAATAATTCTACTTTCTTCAAGTCCAATTAAATCATGCCATAAATCATATGCTTCTGTATCTTCCGGATGAATCGTTACATATAATTTTTCTGGATCCATTGCCATCCATTTATCACTCGTTAAAAATTCCCAAGCATATTCAATTGCTTCACGTTTAAAGTAATCACCAATTGAAAAGTTTCCTAACATTTCAAAGAATGTATGGTGTCTTGCAGTAAAACCAACATTTTCAATATCATTTGTTCTAATTGCTTTTTGAGCATTTACAATTTTAGGATTTTTAGGGATTTCTCGACCATCAAAATATTTTTTTAATGTCGCAACACCTGAGTTTATCCATAATAAAGTATCGTCATCAATAGGCACTAAAGGTGCAGATGGTTCTACCATATGTCCTTTTTCAACAAAAAAGTCAATATACATTTGTCTGATTTCACTAGCTTTTAATTTTTTCATTGTCTTCACTCCTCAATTAAAATAAAAAAAAACGTCCATCCCCTAAAAAAGGGACGAACGTATCGCGGTACCACCCTAGTTATGACTATAAGTCATCACTTTAAGTTTATTAAACTTTTATAAAAGAAGTAGCGTTCAATAATCATTGTCATGTTTCTCACCAACCAACATGTCTCTTAAACAATCAATTATTTACTCGATTTCTTTTTTGTATTCTATTTGATTATAATCACTCGATTTTTAGATGTCAATTATTTCATAAAATCATATGGTGTTTTATCATTCATATTAATCATCGGATCTATTTCAAACATATTATCTTCAGTTAAAATAATATGTTTCGTTTGAATAGATTCTGTTTCAGACTCCGTATCTTCTTCAACATCAGTATCGAAATACATTTTTAATTTCGTATCAAACGAAGTCATTCTCTCATGACCTAGCGTTTGAATACCTTGATTAAAGGCTTGCTCTTCACCACACACAACAAGCGACTGTTTCGCACGTGTAAGTCCAGTATATAGAATGTTTTTTTGTAACATTCTAAAGTATTGTCTGACGATAGGCATAATGACTATAGGGAATTCCGACCCTTGGGATTTATGAATTGAACAACAATAAGCATGTGTAATTTCTGATAAATCTTGTTTAGTGTATGTTATGTCATTCCCTTCATAATCCACAATGACGACATCTTTACCGAGTGCATTTTCTTCTGCTTTATAAACACCCGTCACTACACCAATATCACCATTAAATACATTATCATCTGGTCGATTAATAAGTTGTAGTACTTTATCATTTTCACGATATTCAATATCACCATATTGAAGGAATCTTGTATCTTCATCTTTCGGATTTAATATATCTTGCAATAATTCATTTAATTTATTAATACCAGCTGGTCCACGGTATATTGGGGCTAGCACTTGAATATCTTGCATATTATATCCTTTATTAACAGCACCTTGAACGACCTTTTCTACAACTGTCGCAATTTGATTACTACTGCACGGAATAAATGAACGGTCGTGATGTTTTTCATTAATTGAAACAGGCAATCCATTTTTTATTTTATGCGCCAAGTCTATGATGGATGATCCTTCTTGTTGTCTATAAACTTCTGTTAAGTTCACTCTCGGTATGACTTTAGAATCAATTAAATCTTTAAAAATCTGACCCGGACCAACTGATGGTAATTGATCTTCATCACCTACAAATATGATTTGGGCATAATCAGGGACTGCTCTTAAAAATTGGTACATTAACCATGTATCTACCATAGACATTTCATCTAGAATAATTAAATGGGCGTGAATATCATTATCTAACACATCATCTGGTTGCGTATCTTTACTCCATCCAATTAATCTATGAATTGTCATCGCTTCTAGTCCAGTTGATTCACTTAATCGTTTAGCGGCACGGCCAGTCGGTGCTGCTAACACAATTGGAAAGTCTGTTCCCTCTTGATAATCATCATAATTCAAACTTACACCATGTATTTCAGAATACAACTCACAAATGCCTCGAATAACTGTTGTCTTACCTGTTCCGGGTCCACCTGTTAAAAGCATCATTTTATGATTAATGGCTGTTTCTAACGCTAATTTTTGACCATCTGCATATGAAACATCATTCATATCTTCAATTTGACCAATGTGTAATTGAAGATCACTTTTCTCAATTTCTTTAAGTTCATCTTGATGTTGATAAAGTCTATGAATAATTTGCACACTTTTTGCTTCTGAATAATAAAGTGAAGGTAAAAAACAATTATCATTTTCGATAATAAGTTTATTTTCTTCACTCATTTCGATAATGACACCATTTATTTGATCTTTAGTTACAACTTCAGGTTGATTATGATTTAACAATTCATACGCCCCGTTAACCAAAATATCAACAGGTAAAAATGTGTGACCATTCTGTAATGATTGCTGGTCTAAAAAGTAACTTACACCCGCTACAAGTCGATCATGATGATCTTTAGAAATCCCAACTTGTTCAGCTATTTGATCAGCTCTTTGAAACCCGATACCATTTATATCCATCACTAAACGATAAGGAGATTGTTTAATAATATTAAGTGTTTCTTCTTTATAAAATTGATAAATAGCCATCGCGAGTTTAGGTCCGAACCCAAGTTCATTAAGTTTAATCATAATGCGTTCAATGGCTTGATTCTCACGTATGGATTCTGCAATCGTATCTCTTTTTTGTTTGTTGAGTTTAGGTATTTCTTTAAGAACATCGGGGTCATCTATTATTTTCTGAAGTGCATCTTCACCTAGTTTGTCCACAATAGTTTCTGCTGTTTTCTTACCAATACCTTTAAATAAATCACTTGATAAGTAATGAATAACACCTTGTTTTGTTTGTGGTAATTCTTTTTCAAATGTTTCAGCTTGTAGTTGTTTACCGTATTTCGGATGGTTTGTTACTTTACCTTTGAAAAGGTACGTTTCTCCTTCAACTATTTGAGGTAAGTAACCAACAATTGTGACTTCTTGATCAAAATCTTCATTTGAATCCATCACATCGACTTTAATAACGGTATAATAGTTATCACTGTTTTGAAAAAGAATTCTAATAACTTCACCTTTTACATGTGAAAGATCAAATAAAGATAAGTTTTCCAATGTTAGTCCTCCTCTTCTAATAATTGTTCAAACATGTTAATAGCATGACCACTTAATAAATGATCTGGTTGGATGTCGACTGCTTTTCTAAAATAAACAAGTGCTTCTTCAGCGTTTTCGTTTTTCATATATTTAGCCAAACCTAAATTGTATAATGCATCTACATGTTCAGAATCTTTTTCTAATACTTTTTCTAGTTGCACTATGGCCTCATCGAACATTTCTAATTGGCATAAAGTTAATCCGTATTGGAAACCAATTTCTACATCATCTTCATTTAGCTCGTGAGCTCTCATTACATACGGCATAGCTTCAGTATGTGCACCTAATTCGTTGAAACTCATTCCTAACATAAAGTTAGTATCTGCATCATTAAGCCCTCTTTTAATCGCATGTTGATATAACTTAATCGCTTCTTCAAATCGCTGCTGGTTGTAGTATAAATTTGCAAGACTATAATAAGCACCACCGTGACTTTCGTTTACAGTGATAGCTTTTTGAAAGAATTTTTCAGCTCTTTCAATATCATTTGCTTCTGCTAATATTGTCCCTGCATTGATATAATTGGTTACTTCTTTTGGATCTTCTTCTATATTTTCAAATAAATGCGACAATGCTTCGTCGAATTTTTTATTTTGAATTAATTTAACAATTTGTTCTTCACTATGCATGTTGTGACTCCTTTAAATATCATTACTTGCTATTATAACAAAAATAAAAATAGACTGAGACATAAATTTATCTCAGTCTATATATTTTATACCATATAATCTAATTGCTTTTCTGTTTTATAAACTTCATCGATTGTTGCGCCACCTAAACAAACATCACCGTCATATAATACGACAGCTTGACCAGGTGTAATTGCACGCACTGGTTCGTCAAATATCACTTTAATTTGATTGTCAGAAATTTTTTCTACAGTTACTTGTGTATCTTTTTGTCTATATCTGAATTTTGCTGAACATTTAACCGGTTGTGAAAAATCAAGATCATTCACAAATGAAATATCAGAAGCGATTAAATAGTCACTATATAATGCTTCATGATGGAAACCTTGTTCAACATATAGAATGTTTTCTTTTAAATTTTTACCGACTACAAACCAAGGATCTCCGTCTCCACCTATACCAAGACCGTGTCTTTGGCCAATAGTGTAATACATTAAGCCACTATGTTCACCCATGTCAACACCGTCTAATGTTTGCATTTTACCGTTTTGTGCAGGTAAATATTGAGATAAGAATGTTTTAAAGTTTTTCTCACCAATAAAACAGATACCAGTAGAGTCTTTCTTTTTAGCAGTTGCTAAGTTTTGTTCTTCAGCAATTTTTCTTACTTCACTTTTTTCTAATTCACCAATTGGGAACATCACTTTAGATAATTGATCTTTTGTAAGTTGATTTAAGAAATAAGTTTGATCTTTGTTGTTATCTACACCACGTAGCATTTCTACTTTATCACCATCACGATTAACACGTGCGTAATGACCTGTAGCAACATAGTCCGCACCAAGTTTAAGCGCATGATTTAAAAATGCTTTAAATTTAATTTCTTTATTACACATTACATCTGGGTTAGGCGTTCTACCTTTTTTATATTCGTCTAAGAAATACGTAAATACTTTGTCCCAATATTCTTGTTCAAAGTTAACTGCATAATAAGGTATATCTAATTGGTTACATACTTCAATGACATCATTATAGTCTTCAGTAGCTGTACATACACCATTTTCGTCTGTGTCATCCCAATTTTTCATAAAAATACCAACTACATCATAACCTTGTTCTTTTAGTATATGTGCAGTTACCGAGCTATCTACGCCCCCGCTCATCCCAACGACAACGCGGGTAGATTGATTATTCATTTTCTTCCTCCTTAAATTGTTGATATATTTTCATTATCGTACTTACGATATAATTAATTTCTTCTTCAGTTGTTAATGAACTGAAACTAAATCTTACTGATTGTTTCACTCTATTATCTTCACCGAACATCGCTTCTAGAACGTGAGATGGTAATGTTGAACCGGCTGTGCATGCAGATCCACTCGAAACATATATATTTGCCATATCTAGTAACGTTAACATCGTTTCAACTTCAATAAATGGGAAATATAAATTTGTGATATGACCAGTTGTATCTGTCATACTACCATTCAATTCAAACGGAATTGCACGTTGTTGTAAACCTACAATGAGCTTTTCTTTTAAGTTCATTAAATGGATATTACTTTCATCCATATGTTCATAAGCGTCTTTCAGCGCTGTTGCCATACCACATATATATGGAACATTCTCTGTACCTGCTCTTCGCTTTACTTCTTGTTCGCCACCTTGTATAAACGTTTCGAACTGAACACCCTGTTTTACCAACAATGCACCTATTCCTTTTGGTCCGCCAAATTTATGCGCAGTTATGCTTAACATATCAACTGGCATTTCATCAAATTCAATTGGCATATGACCGATAGCTTGAACAGCATCAACATGAAATACGATATCCGTATTCTCTATGACTTCTGCAATATCATACATAGGTTGAACTGTGCCGACTTCATTATTCACTAACATAATTGACACTAATGTTGTATCAGGTCGGATTGCTTGTCTCAAAGCATCTATATCGACAATACCTTCTGAATTTACATCTATATACGAAACATCGAAACCTTCACGTTCAAGTTCTTCAAAGACATGCAGTACAGAATGATGCTCTAATCTACTCGTTATAATATGTTGACCTATATGTTTTCGTTTTCGTGCTATACCTTTTATTGCTGTATTATTAGACTCCGTTGCCCCACTTGTAAAAATAACTTCTTGAGGCTTTGCACCTAATAATGTAGCAATCTCTCGTCTTGATTGATCTAAATACTTTCTGCCGTCTCTCCCTATTGAATGAATAGATGACGGGTTTCCAAAGTGTTCAGATAATATTTCTGTTATTTTTTCAGTTACAACGGGCTTAACTGGAGTAGTTGCTGCATAATCTGCATATACTTTCATGTTGAACGTCCTTTCTTAGTTTTCAATGTACCTATTCTAGCACCATTTTTATGAAAAGACTAGAACTCTGTTTCACGATTTCTTTCATCTGTGTATTGTTCTAATTCTTTTAATTGATGTTTCATAGATTCTGTATTAATTGGATCTTTAACTTGAACATTTTCATGCGTCATTTGATAATTTTTTATCGTCCATATTTGATCTTTAATTTGTGATTTAAAATAATCATCATGAGATACAATAAGGACCGAACCTTGAAATGATTGTATTAATTGAATGATTTTTTCTTGCATGCCAATATCAAAATAATTTGTCGGCTCATCTAAAATCATAATATGAGGATTTGAAAAATATAATTTCACAAATTGTAACCTACATTTTTCACCCATCGACAGTGTTTCAACGACATCATTTATTCTATCTTTATCAAAATAAAAGCTTGCTAGTATGGTTCTTGCATCAGCTTCTTTCATTTCAGGGATTTCTAATATTTCATCTAAAACAGTATGGTGCATATTTAAGTTCTCAAAATCTTGAGAGAAATATCCAATTTCTAATTCTGGATGAACAGTTATATCACCTTTAGTCGGCTCGAGTTCGCCGAGTATCAATTTGATTAAAGTTGATTTACCTGTACCATTTCTGCCTTCTATAATCACATTTTGATTTCGCTTAATATAGAATGAAACATCATCAAATATCTTTCTATTCTCATAAGCAAACGAAACATGATTAAATTGAACTAAATAATTTGATTTAAAATCATGATGTTGTATTGAGAAAGCTTTCTCTTTTTTATTTGGATTAGCGATATGCTCTTGATCAAGTTTACGATTTAATTGTTGTTCTTTTGATTTAAACCGTTTCGCTAACTTACTTAATTGTTTTTGTTGATATGGACTTCTCACAGAAGCACTTTGTTCTGCTTTTTGATACCATGCTTTATATTTTTTGATTGTTTCTTCAATAGCTGCTTGTTCTTTTTGTTGCTTTTCATACTGTTGCTTTAAACTTTCATGCTCAATATCTTTTTGTTGTTTGTATTTGTCGTATTTACCGATATATTTCTTAACACCATCACGACTCAATTCTAAAATAGCATCTGGCGTTTCATTTAAGAATGTTCGGTCATGAGAGACAAATAATATAGCTCGTTGTTCTTGTTTAAAAGCCTTCGTCAACCATTCCTTCATTTCTAAATCCATATGATTTGTTGGTTCATCTATTAATAATAATGATGCCTTAGACATTTTCACTTTTAAAAATGATACTTTTGTCTGTTCTCCACCACTTAAAGTAGCAATTTTCTGTTCTAGTTGTTCCTCTTTTATTCCGAGCTTTTTTGCTTCTGTTACGATTTCACCTTCAATAAGGTATCCATCTAATTCAATATATTTATTAATCATATCTGTATGATTAAGTTGCAACCTAACCTTTGCGATTTCAGGATAAGATTCAATTATATAATCCATAACAGTCCAATCATAATAAGGTGTTAAATCTTGTTCCATCATCGCTGAATCAACCGTTTGATCTTGGTGAATCACTTTTAATAATGTTGATTTTCCAACACCATTAACACCAACGATTGCTAGATGTTCATGGTCCTCTATTGAAAAAGTCAACTTGGGTATTAATACTTTATGTTCAACTTCTAATGCCTTTTCTTCAAATAAAAATAGCATAATGTAGCCTCCTCTACCCATGTATTACACATGAAGACGCACCATTACACTATTCTCAGTTTGTAACGGCAACATCATATTATAGACATACTTATCCAATCATCATTGCGTAACACAATGGTTTTTTACGTTATTTACTATTAGCGCAAAAAATTATTGGATATCCATGCCTATTGTTGATGCCACCTCTCTGTAAATTTGCATTAATTATAACTTTTAGTTACATATTAGTCAAATGTTGTTGAGCAATTAAATAGTACAACATAAATACAGTTGATATACTTCCAATATATAATTATGTAAGGAGCGTCACAAAATGAAATCAAAATTCCCAGTTTCTGCATTAAATCTAGTTCCACTTAGAAAAGGTGAAACGGAACAAGATGCCATTAAGAATATGGTATCACTTGCACAAAATGTAGAAAAATTAGGCTATGAACGTTACTGGATTGCAGAACATCATAATGCACCAAATTTAGTAAGTTCTGCAACTGCTTTACTCATTCAACATACACTTGAACATACAGAGTCTATTCAAGTAGGTTCTGGCGGTATCATGTTACCTAATCATGCGCCACTTATTGTTGCTGAACAATTTGGAACAATGGCTACAATGTTTCCTAATAGATTGAATCTTGGCTTAGGACGAGCACCAGGTACAGATATGATGACCGCTTCTGCACTAAGAAGAGATTCACATAAAGGTGTGTATACATTTGGTGACGATATTAAACAATTACTACAATATTTTGGTCCTGAAGAACAACAATCATATGTAAGACCATATCCAGGTGTAGATACAAACATTCCGATTTATGTGTTAGGATCTTCAACGGACTCTGCACATTTAGCTGCTCGATTAGGTTTACCTTACGTCTTTGCAGCACACTTTGCACCAGATCAAATGGCTCAAGCAATCGAAATATATAGAGACTTATTTGAGCCATCTGAATATTTGGATGAACCATACATGACCGTTTGTTTAAATGTCATTGTCGGTGAAACAGATGAAGAAGCGACTTATTTATCTTCAACTATGCACTTAATGTTCTTAAGCATAGTAAGAAATGCGCGCATGCCATTACAACCACCTACTGATCAACTTGAAAACATTTGGTCACCACAAGAAAAATATATGGCACAATCTAAAACAAACACATCTTTCATTGGTAGTGAAGAAACTGTAAAACAACAATTGATAGATTTCCAAAACAAATACAATGTAGATGAAATTATGGCAGTTAGCTATATTTATGATTTAGATAAACAATACCAATCTTATGAATCATTCAAGAAAATTGTAGATGATGTTTACGGTGAAGCATAAAAAAACGATCATAAAGTGATGATTCATCACTTTATGATCATTTTTTTATTTTAAATTACTTTGTATAAATTGTTGAACGTTGCTGTTAAAGAGCACGCCACTATTATGGCTATCTGGTACGCCACCATAATGTAAACCAATAACTTGGTTATTTGCATTAAAGATTGGTGAACCTGAATTACCACCATAAGTACTTAAGTCGTAAGATACATCACTACCTGAAGCAGATAACACATTACCTTTACTTTCCCATAATGTCGCGATAGGTTTATCTCCTGGATAACCTGTTACTGTGATGTTATCACCTTTTTTAACTGAAGATGTATCTGCGATTGTCGCTGCTTGAACAGCGTCACCAATAGATTGACCTTCACTATTTTTACCGACTGTAACAACTGCCAAATCTTCACCGCCTGGCGCTACTTTATAATCAGTTGCTGTAAATGTTCCTGCTGGGAAATTTCCATCGCCATTTGCTGCTGGTGAGAATTTTAGTACAGAAGCATCACCATTAGTTGCATCTACAACGTGTTTATTTGTAAGAACGGTATTTTTACCGACAACTACACCTGATGCAATTGATGTACCTCCGATATCAGCGAATGCAATCGATTGATAATGTGCAGACGTTGTATTCGTAATTTGTGTACGATCATTTTTCGGTAATATAACTCTAGATGATGGACCATCTGTCTTTGCGTTAACTTCAAACGGTAATGTAATGAAACTTAATAATAAAACTGCTACTACACTTAATATGTATCGTTTTAAATTTTTCATATACTCTCCCCTTTGTTGTAGTGTACAACTATCTTAATATGAAAGTAATCTTAAAGGAGAATATTACACTACTTAACACATATTCATGCTTAACTGTTAAAATAACGAAATATTTTTTGCAGTTAGGCATAAAATCCATACAGTTAAGAAATAAAAAATAAGATAGCAATCTTCAATATTCGTCTTGAAGATTGCTATCCTATTTAATTTGTAAACTAGATATAGAACATATAGCCTTCTAGTTCATCTTCATTTGTATAATTTGCTAAGTATTCTAGTGTTGTATTATCTAGAACTTCTTTTACAGCGTCTCTAATACGAATCCACAATTGTTGTTGTGCAGGTGGCTCGTCTTCTATACCTTCAACAGGTGTAATTGGCCCTTCTAACAATCTAATCACATCACCAGCTGTAATTTCTGATGGTGCTTTTTGTAATTGATAGCCCCCTTTGGCACCTCTTACACTTTTAATAAGACCAGCATTACGTAGCGGTCCGACTAATTGTTCTAAATATAAATCACTTAAATTGTTTTCTTCAGCGATTGACTTTAAAGATGTACATCCTTGACCATAACGCTTAGTCAACGATATCATAAGTGTTAAGCCATATCGTCCTTTAGTAGAAATTTTCATGTACTACACCTCTTATTTTCTAAAAAAATATTATTAATTCATTTTATCATTTTTTGTACACTTTGAGTAATTAGAAAGGTTGATTCCAAATGAAAAACGAACCATTAGCTTATAGAATGCGTCCTCAAACAATCGACGATGTGATAAGCCAAGAACATTTAGTAGGTCCAAAAGCCATTATTAGAAGAATGGTTAACACTAAAAAGTTAACTTCTATGATTTTTTATGGACCTCCGGGAATTGGAAAAACGAGTATCGCCCAAGCTATTGCCGGAAGTACTCAATATAAATTTAGACAACTTAATGCCGTCACTAACACTAAAAAAGATATGCAACTTGTCGTTGAAGAAGCTAAAATGTCTGGACAAGTTATACTTTTACTAGACGAAATTCATCGCTTAGATAAAGCAAAACAAGATTTCTTATTACCTCATTTAGAATCAGGCAAAATTGTACTTATTGGTGCAACGACGTCAAACCCATACCATGCTATCAATCCAGCTATACGAAGTAGAACGCAAATCTTTGAACTTTACCCTCTTAATGAAGATGATATCATAATTGCTTTAAAAAGAGCGATTGAAGATGAAGAAAATGGCTTAGCATCATACACTCCTATTGTAGACAAAGGCGCTTTAGAATATTTCGCAAAAGCAAGTTACGGTGATGTGAGAAGTGCATTAAATGGGCTAGAACTCGCTGTACTCAGTGCTGATGTTCAAGATGATAAACGTCATGTCACTATTGAAGATGCGAAAGTTTGTATTCAAAAGAATGCTTTCCAACACGATAAAGATGGCGATCAACATTATGATGTTATGAGTGCATTCCAAAAATCCATTAGAGGTAGTGATGTCGACGCAGCGCTTCATTATTTAGCTAGATTAATTGAAGCGGGAGATTTACCAACTATTGCTAGACGCCTTCTTGTGATTAGCTATGAAGATATCGGTTTAGCTTCTCCGGGTGCTGCAGCTAGAACATTATCAGCTATTGAAGCGAGTGAACGCCTCGGCTTTCCAGAAGCACGTATACCATTAAGTCAAGCGGTCATCGAGCTATGCTTATCACCTAAATCTAATTCAGCTATTGTATCTATTGATGAAGCTCTATCAGACATCAGAAAAGGTAAAGCTGGGTTAGTTCCGAAACATTTGAAAGATGGACACTATCAAGGTGCAAAAGAATTAGGCAATGCAATTGGTTATAAATACCCTCATAACTATGAAAATGGATATGTACAACAACAATATTTACCTGATACTTTAAAAGGCAAACAATATTATCAACCTAAACTCACATCTAAATCTGAACAAAAATTAGCAGAAATATATCGCAACTTAAAAAAATGAGGCTGGACGTATCCAGTCTCATTTTTATTATCAAAGCTGCTTTTTATTTATCTTTGATTCTTTTTACTGGGATATCTTTCAAAATATCATTCACAACATAGCTCGCACAAATTAAACCAACAACACTTGGTACAAAAGCATTTGATGATGGTGGCATTTGCGCCTTTCTAACTTTCGCGTTTTTATCGCCTACAACTTCTTTTACATCTTCTCTTATCATAATAGGACTTTCATCACTAAATACAACATTAATACCTTTATGAATGCCCATTTTTCTTAATTTTAGACGTATAATTTTCGCCATAGGATCTGTATGTGTTTTAGAAATATCAGCTATTTCAAATTTAGTAGGGTCTGTTTTGTTTGCAGCACCCATACTTGAAATAACGTTAATACCTCTTTCCAAACACTCTTTCATAAGGTGAACTTTATACATAATTGTATCACTAGCATCTACAAAGTAATCAATGTCGTATTCATTAAATAAAGCTTCGTAAGTTTCTTCAGTATAGAACATATGCAATGAAGTGACTTTACAATCTGGATTAATTAATTTAATACGCTCTTCCATTAAATCTACTTTAGATTGACCAATTGTTGTTGTTAATGCATGTAATTGTCTATTTACATTTGTGATATCTACATCATCTTTATCTATTAATATGATATGACCAATATTAGTTCTCGCGAGTGCTTCAGCAGCAAATGAACCTACACCGCCTACGCCAAGGACAACTACAGTTTTACTTTTTAATAAATCTAAGCCTTCTTTACCAATCGCTAATTCATTTCTTGAAAATTGATGCTTCATCATTATTTACTCCTTTACACAAAAATACGCAAGACATAAAGTCTTGCGTACCGATAGAATCCAATTGTGCCGTAATATTAAATGCTAGATCATTTTGGCCTGCTATATACAGGTGGGTGCCCTGTTTCTTATTTTGCATGTCCTCCTTACGAGGCGTATGCGCTATTAAGAAAACCAATTAGGCTCCCTTGATCAAAAGTGTTAGGTCAAAATATAAAAAGCTTATTACGAACACTTCAGATGACTACCTTATAAATTTATTTTATCATAATTCTTCTAAATAACAAGTATTTATACTTTTAATTATTTTTCATCTAAATCAAGTTGCAAATGTAATTCATGTAACTGACTTTTAGACACTTCACTTGGTGCATCCGTTAATAGACAAGAAGCACTTGCTGTTTTAGGGAATGCGATTGTATCTCTTAAGTTTGTTCTTCCTGACAATAACATAACTAATCTATCTAAACCTAAAGCAATTCCGCCATGTGGTGGTGCACCATATTTGAACGCTTCAATTAAGAATCCAAATTGTTCTTGTGCTTGCTCTTCAGTGAAGCCAAGCGCTTTAAACATTTTTTCTTGTAGTTCTGATTTATGAATTCTAATAGATCCTCCACCTAATTCAAAACCATTTAAAACGATATCGTATGCATTCGCTTCAACATTTGTTGGATCAGTTTCAAGCATTTCTTCATGCTCTTTTTTAGGTGCAGTAAATGGATGGTGCGCTGCAACATAACGTTCTGATTCTTCATCGTATTCAAATAATGGCCAATCTGTTACCCATAAGAAATTATATTTGTTTGGATCAATTAAACCACGATCTTTACCAAGTTTATTTCTTAACTGCGCTAAACTTGCTGCTACGACATCTTTTTTGTCTGCTACAAATAATACTAAGTCTCCTGCTTTAGCTTCAGTTTGGTTTAATAATTCAGCTGTAATGTCTTCATCAAAGAATTTGCTAATTGGACCGTTTAAGCCTTCTTCTGTTACTTTAACCCAAGCTAAACCTTTAGCACCATAAATACTTGCAAATGATTGTAATTGGTCGATATCTTTTCTAGAGTAGTCGGCTGCACCATCTTCAACAACGATTGCTTTAACTTCTCCACCATTTTCAACTGCAGATTTAAACACTTTAAAGTCCATTTTTGAAGCAAGTTCTGATAAGTTAATCAGTTCCATACCAAATCTTGTATCTGGCTTGTCAATTCCGTATCTTTCCATTGCTTCAGCGTATGTCATACGTGGGAATGGTGTTGTAATATCAATACCTTTTACATCTTTCATGATACGTTTCATAAGACCTTCGTTCATTTTGATAACGTCTTCTTGATCTACAAAGCTCATCTCGATATCGATTTGCGTAAATTCAGGTTGTCTATCCGCTCTTAAATCTTCGTCTCTAAAACATTTAACGATTTGATAGTATTTATCAAATCCACCAATCATTAATAATTGTTTAAATATTTGTGGAGATTGAGGTAAAGCATAGAACTCTCCATCATGTACACGAGATGGTACTAAATAGTCTCTCGCACCTTCTGGCGTAGATTTAGTTAGTACAGGTGTTTCTACTTCGTAAAACTCACCTTCATCTAAGTAATTTCTTACTGCACGTGTAATTTGATGTCTCATTTTGAATGTTTGAGCTAAACTTTCTCTTCTTAAGTCAATATAACGATATTTTAATCTTACATTTTCATCAATATCATTCATATCTGTAATAGAAAATGGTGGTGTTTCAGATTCATTTAAGATTGTAATTTCAGAAACTTGTACTTCTACTTTACCAGTCTTGATTTTGTCATTAATTGATTTTTCATCTCTTTTTGTTACTAAACCTTTAACTTGAATGACATATTCAGAACGGATTTTCTCAGCAACACTTAAAGCTTCTTGAGAGAAGTCTGGGTTAAAGACAATTTGTACAACGCCTTCGCGGTCACGTAAATCAACAAATATTAAACCACCTAAGTCACGTCTTTTTTGTACCCAACCATTTAAAGTAACGGTTTGACCAATATATTCTTCAGTTATTTTACCAGCATATGTTGTTCTTTTTTCCATTATGATTCCACCTTTAAATAATTCTCTAATTCTGATAATGAAACAAGTGTCTTGTCACCAGTTTCCATATTCTTAACTTCCACTTCTTGTTTTTCTAATTCATTTTCACCTAATACAATCGTGTATCTCGCATTTAATCTATCGGCTTGTTTCATTTGACCTTTTAATTTACGTTGTAAATAGTCTTTATCACAACTAATACCAGCCATTCTTAATTGATTGATTAATTGAACTGACAATCTATCCGCTTCTTCACCCATTGTCGCAATAAATAAGTCGATAGTATCTTCTTCTTCGATTTCAATACCTTCAGCTTCAAGCGCTAGTAACAAACGTTCAATACTTAATGCAAAACCTATACCTGTTTCTTTAGGACCATCAAGTAATTCTAGTAAGCCGTTATATCTACCGCCACCACATAAAGTTGTAATAGCACCAAATCCTTCAGCGTTACTCATTACTTCGAATGCTGTGTGTGTATAATAATCTAAACCACGCACTAAATTCGTATCTATTTCATATTCGATACCTAGTTCGTCTAATAAACATTTTACCTCTTCGAAATATTGTTTAGAATAATCATTTAAATATTCCGTAATTTTAGGTGCATTTTTAACTGCTTCTTTATCACGGTCTACTTTACAATCCAATATACGCATTGGATTTGTGTGTAATCGACTTTGACAATCGCTACAGAAAGTATCAATTACTGGTTCAAAGTGCGCTTGTAATGCCTTCGTGTAATCAGCTCTTGATTCTGCATCACCAATACTATTGATGACTAGTTTTAAGTCTTTTAATCCGAAAGATTTGTAAATGTGTACGAGCATTGAAATGATTTCAACATCAATTGCAGGATTTTCTGATCCTATCGCTTCTACACCGAATTGAACAAATTGACGATAACGCCCTTTTTGTTTTCTTTCATATCGGAACATTGGACCATTGTAATAAAACTTAACAGGTTGATTCGGTTCACCTTGCATTTTGTTTTCGATGTAACTTCTAACAACACCTGCTGTGCCTTCAGGTCTTAATGTAATGCTTCTATCACCCTTATCTTTAAATGTGTACATTTCTTTTTGTACAACATCTGTTGAATCACCAACACCTCTACTAAAAAGTTCAGTACTTTCAAATATTGGTGTTCTAATTTCTTTATAATTATATATTTTCATTAACTCATGTAATTTGTTCTCAATGTGTTGCCATTTATAAGTATCTTTTGGTAATAAATCTTGTGTACCGCGTGGTATATTAATCATAATATTTCCTCCTTTAAAATATAAAAAGTCCCTTGTATGCATATACATACAAGGGACGAATTATCCGTGTTGCCACCCTAATTAGTATTTAATGATTCATTAAATACTCACTTAACAACATTATAACGGATGTTAACCGATCTTATTTTCGTAAGATTCCCTCTTCTTGTGTTCAAAAGTATACGCAGTATTCATATAACTTTCAGCAAATGTTATACTCTCTGTTTCCTACTATAACGGTATACTATTCAAGAATAAACGGTATATAATCTATTTCATAATTTATATTAATATTAAACCCATAATCTGTAGTAGTCAATATCTAATTTGAAAAGTAAACTTTCAAACCGTCAACAATACCTGTTTCTACAATGTGTCTATATTTTCTATCAACAATTAAATCTTCATCTGTAGGATTACTAATATAACCTAACTCTAGCAATACGGCAGGCATTTTAGTTTGACGAATCACTTGGAAGTTTTCGTTTCGTACACCTCTATCAGATAGTATAGATTTTTGATTGATTGAAGTTTGTAACGTATCTGCAAATTCTTTTTGAGAATCATGATGGTAATAAACTGTTAAACCATGTGGTGCTGATGAATCTAATGCATCATTATGGATACTAATAAAGACATCTCCATCACCTTGTCTATCTTTTAATTTAACATATTCATCTTTTGTTCTCGTCATTTTTACTTTAGCGCCTTCAGCTTCAAGCATTTCTTTAAGTTCTTTTGCAGTTTTTAATGTAATGACTTTTTCAGTTACATCTTTATGTTTTGAACTCGATGCTCCTTGGTCACTTCCACCATGACCAGGATCTAAAATAATCACTTTTCCTTTTAATGGTTTTAATACTGGATTAACATCTTCTTTAATATCAAGATTTGTATGCCAACCAGCAATCCAGCCTTTTTCATTTTGATCATTTTTAACTTCGAACCATTTTCCTTCTCTATCTGTTATATCAAAATTATCTCCCTTTTTTACATCAAAGATAATTGGATAATAAGCGGCAGGTCCAGTTCTTAACTCACCATCTTCTTTCATAGATAATGTTTTAGGTTCGTCCTCTTTAGGAATCAATAAATAAATAATAATGATTAACAAAACAATCAGTAAAATGGCAACACTGATGACAGGAACAGGCTTTATTCTCCTCTTTTTAAACCATAAATTAATTCGGTTCATTGAATGTTACCATCCTTACTTTCGAATATAATCGTAATTGGTCCATCATTAATTAATGACACATCCATATGTGCGCCAAACTCTCCTGTTTTCACGTTAATATTATAAGAAGCTAACTGTTCATTAAAATATTCATATATCTTCAATGCTTCATCTGGGCTTTTAGCATTCGTAAATCCAGGTCTATTCCCCTTTTTTACTGAAGCATATATTGTAAATTGTGATATCGACAAGATTTCACCACCGACTTGGTGTATATCTAAATTCATTTTACCTTCTTGATCTTCAAAAATTCTTGTCTTTGCTATTTTCTTAGCGATAACATCTGCATCTGCAAAAGTAGATTCTTGTCCAACACCGACTAATAATAAGAATCCTTGTTTAATTTCATTTTGAGTATTTTCAGATGTCACTTTAGCTTGGCTTACTTTTTGTAGAACAACTTTCAAAAAATTTCACCTCTTAATTCCATACACGACTTACTGTATAAATATCGCCTAATTGTTTAATTCGATCAACAATTCTATATACGTCATTCACATTTTTAACCATTACGCTAATGTTAATAACAGCATTTTTATCTATATCAGCTTTACCTGAAACTTTTACTAATTGTACTTTTATTGCATTCACAACTTGAAGTACTTCGTTTAATAATCCATTTCTGTCGTAACCCGTAATTTCTAAGTCTACTTGATAATTTTTTTGTTCATTTGTATTTTTAACCCATTCAACATCGATTAATCGTTCGTTTTCGTTAACGATGTTCGGGCAATCTTTACGATGAACTTTAACGCCATGACCTTTTGTAATATAGCCAATGATTTCATCACCAGGTATTGGATTACAACATTTAGAAAGTTTAATAAGCATGTTATCTAAACCTTCGACATAGACACCAGTATCTGTTCTAATATCTTGTTTAATAGGAATGGATTTATTGACTTCTTGCACTTGGTTAAGCGATTGTTTCTTACGTTCAAGTCTAAGCTTTTCTGTAAGTCTGTTAACAGCTTGTAAGGCAGTTATACCACCAAAACCAACTGCAGCATATAAATCATCTTCATTTGAAAAATTATATTTTTCGTTAACAAGTTTAATGTTTTCAGCATTTAATACTTCATCTACATTGTAGCCATGCTCTTTAATTTCCGCTTCAATCATGAATTTACCTTTTTCAATATTGGCAGAGCGGTCTTGTTTCTTGAAGAAACTGCGGATTTTACTTTTCGCACTTGAAGATCGAACGATTTTTAACCAGTCTCGACTTGGCCCATATGAATGTTTACTCGTTCTAATCTCGACAATATCACCAGTAGATAACTTATAATCAATAGGAACGATTTTGCCATTAACTTTCGCACCTATCATTTTATTACCTACTTCACTGTGAACAGCGTAAGCAAAATCAATTGGAACTGCGCCATATGGTAATTCAACTACATCACTTTCAGGTGTAAAGACATACACTTTATCACTTTGAAGGTCATATTTTAATGATTCCATAAATTCTTCTGCATCAGGTGAAGTATTGTCAGTTTCAGCTATTTCTTGTAGCCAACTCATTTTTTGTAAATATTCTTCTGATTTATTGCTTAAATTTTTGCCTTCTTTATATGCCCAGTGTGCAGCAACCCCATGTTCTGCAATTTCATGCATTTCAAATGTTCTGATCTGTATCTCTAACGGATCTCCATTTGGACCAACGACTGTAGTATGCAACGATTGATACATATTCTGTTTAGGCATAGCAATATAGTCTTTAAATCGACCAGGCATTGGTTTCCATAATGTATGGACAAGACCTAGCACAGCATAACAATCTTTGATTGACGGGACGATTACTCTTATTGCAAGTAAGTCGAAAATTTGTTCGAATTGCTTTTTCTGTTTGACCATTTTTCTATAAATACTATAGATATGTTTAGGTCTACCGCTTATATCGCCAGAAATATTCATAACTTCCATTTCAGACTCTATATCTTTAATAGCATTTGCGATATACGTTTCTCGTTCGCTTCTTTTCTTTTTCATCAAATTAACAATTCTAAAATATTGAACACTATCAATATATCTTAATGAGATGTCTTCAAGTTCCCACTTAATTGTATTGATACCTAATCTATGCGCAAGTGGTGCATAGATTTCTAACGTTTCTTTAGCAATACGTTTTTGTTTTTCTTTAGGCATCGCTTTTAAAGTTCGAACATTATGTAATCTATCTGCTAATTTAACTAATATAACTCGGACATCTTTGGCAATTGCTATAAATAATTTTCTATGATTTTCAGCTTGTTGCGTTTCTTTAGATTTATATTTAACTTTTTTTAATTTTGTAACACCATCTACAATTATGGCTACTTCTTCATTAAACATTTCTACCAAATCATCATACGTATAAGGTGTATCCTCAATTACATCATGAAGGAATCCAGCAACTATAGTTGGACCATCCAATTTCATTTCGGTTAAAATACCCGCTACCTGAATAGGATGCATGATATATGGCAAATTATTTTTTCTAATTTGTCCTTGATGTGCTTTAAAAGCCAAATCATAACTCTTTTCTACTAAACGATATGCGTCTTCAGATAAGTAACTTTTAGCTTTATATAAAACATCATCAGCACTGTATGGATATTCTTTATTCATAGGGACACCACCTCATCAAATAAAATTCTCTTGAATATTACTATTATAGCAATTTTCAATAGTAATATGCCACCGTTAATTATAATAATTAAAAATAAAATAGCCACAAAGTGACTATTTTATTCATCGTATGAAATTAACGAAACAACATCGTAACCTTTTAATTTTTCAATGCCGTTTAAATATTTAAGTTCAATTAAAAATGCGATACCCACTACGATTCCACCTAATGATTCTACTAAGTGAATTGCCGCTTCAATTGTACCACCTGTTGCTAATAAATCATCTGTAATCAATACACGTTGACCTGGTTTGATTGCATCTTTGTGCATCGTTAACACATTTGATCCATATTCAAGGTCATATTCATAACGAATTACTTCACGTGGTAATTTCCCTTCTTTACGTACTGGTGCAAAGCCAATACCCATTGCATATGACACAGGACAACCAATAATAAACCCTCTTGCTTCTGGTCCTACTACAACATCAACTTGTTTGTCTTGAGCATATTGTACGATTTGGTCAGTGGCATACTTGTATGCTTCACCATTATCCATAATTGTCGTAATATCTTTAAAGTTAACACCTTGTTTTGGCCAATCTTGTACTTCCGAAACGTATTGTTTTAAATCCATTATACTTCCTCCTCAACATCACTTAACAATGAATGCATCCACTTAATTAATGATTGGCTATCATTGTACAACAATGTCTTTTCTATTTCTATTTGTTGTTTTCTTGCTTGATATAACGGTGCGTTTTGAATGTCATTTTTTCCCGCATCTTTATTTATTTCAATTATACCACGATTCATTGTAATAAAGTTTAACTCATAAAAGCAATTTAAAATGAATTTCAATTGATCAGGTTTAATTTTTAATGCTTCACATAATTTCATACCATCATTTTGAATATTTGTTGATTGATTCATATATAAAGCTTTATAAGCTTGCTTGAATTTTTCATCACTAGGAATACCCTCAAAGTATGAATTTGTTTGCCCTTTAAATACTAAATAATATTTTTCGGCTGTAATATTAGATAAAGTTTGTTTGAATGATTCTAAATCTTGTGGTAAATCTCTCAACACACACGTTTCGACTTCATTTGGATACGCATCACCATAATGTATATATTGCTCATTTATTTTCTCTGATGATGGGTTAATGACAAACAATGCATTTTCTTGATCAATTTTTAACAAGTCATGTTTATTTTTACTTCTATAATCAAAAATAGCATGGTCATTACTCAACGCTAAATCTTTAAGAATAATTTGTGGTGATTGATGTCCATTCCATTCATTAACATTTAAACTACCTGCAACATTGATTGTCGTGTCATTAGAAATATCATGAATGAGATGTCCAGCATTCCAATGTAAAGCTGCAATATTTTTGTCTGTTAATGTTAATTTAAGGTGTTTATTACCTTGACCGATACCTTTAACAGATTTAACCGGAACATTACTAATTGAAAATAGTGGTGCTAATAAATCTGTACCAAAAGGTCTTAATCTTTCTAAATCAAATATGTTATCAACCGTAATATCTGAAGTTTCTATTTCTGCATCAACGATTAACTGTGGTAATAATTTTTTACCTTCTGTTATGTTGTGCATATCTTCATTCAAAGCTTTCTTCAATGGTTCAATCGCGTCAATATCTAATGTCATACCAGCCGCCATATGGTGACCACCAAATTTACGAATCAAGTCACTATGGTTTGTTAGAAATTCAAACATTGAAACTTGTTCAATGCTTCTTGCTGAACCTTTAGCGTGGTTTTGCTCAATATCAACATTTAATACAATTGTCGGTAAATGATACTTCTCGACTATTCTTGAAGCCACAATACCTAATACACCTTCATTCCAATCTTCTTTTGCAAGTATTAGAAATTGGGCATTTTGTTGCATTTCAATTTCAGCTAGCTCCATAGCTTCATTCGTAATATTTTCAACAATTGCTTTACGTTCTGTATTAAATTGGTCGACTTCCTCAGCTAAGAACATCGCTTCATCGTCATCATCGCTCATAAGCAATTCTCCAGCTAATCGAGCATCATCCAATCTACCAACTGCGTTCAGTCGAGGTCCAATAATAAATCCAACTGTTTGTTCACTCACTTCATCCGTAAAATCAGCTACGGATAATAAACTTTTTATCCCTGGTAAAGGTTGTTCATTTAATATACGCAACCCTTGTTTAACCATATATCTATTTTCATCCGTTAAGCTCACTAAGTCGGCAATCGTACCGATAGCAACTAAACCTAAGAACGCATCTGGTATATCTGCTTTAAGTGCTTTAGAAAGTTTATATGAAACACCTACACCAGCTAAATATTTAAACGGATAATTAAAATCAGGATGCATAGGGTGAACAATCGCATATGCATTAGGCTTTGTTTCGCCAAATTCATGATGGTCTGTCACAATCACATCAATACCAAGTTCATTGGCAATATCAATTTCGTGATGACCTTGAATACCATTATCCACTGTAATGATAAGAGAAACACCTTCATCATGTGCATTTCTAAACGCCGCCTCACTCGGTCCATATCCTTCAGTAAATCTATTCGGAATATACCAACCTACTATAGCGCCCATTGATTCTAAAGTCTTGACGAGAATCGTTGTAGATGTAACACCATCTGCATCATAATCACCATATACTAATATTCTTTCATCATTTTCAATAGCTTTATGTATTCTCGAAGTTGCCTTTTCCATATCGCTTAATGACATAGGATCGTGGAATAACACTTCATTAGATAATAAACTTTCAATTTGTTCTTCAGACGTATAGGCTTTTGAAATTAAAGTTTTTTCTAAAAGTGGCGAAATTTTATATTTTTTTATGATTTGCGGATCAATATTTTGATTGAGCTCTGATTTTTTCCATTGATAACAAGCTTTAGTCATATCAAATCTCCTCATTTCTACTCAAAACATTATACATGAAATATCATACTTTCTCTACTAAACAAATAAAACATAATTAAAGAGTATGTATGAATAAAAAGGCAGCTGTTAGTTACAATTTGACAGGATTTTGTAATTATAGGGTTCCATAGTTACAATTCTATGGACTTTTGTTACTATAGGCCCCCTTACTTACAATTCCAACGACTTTTGTTACTATGGCCCTCCTTAGTTACAATTCCCCCGACTTTTGTTACTATGCCGCTAAGCTAAATCTTTATCATTTACAATAAAACAAAAAAAGTACCTGCCCTTTTAATAAGGACAGGTACGCGATTTATTAAACTAATATTTTTTCATCGTTAGATTTCTTCTCAGTATATACAACTAATTTACCATTTTCTGATTTTTTAAGTTGTCGTTTTTTCAAGATACCCCATAAAGGTACTGCGACGAATACTGATGAGAACACACCGGATACTAAACCGATTAATAGTGCTAATGAGAAGTTGAAGATACTTGATGAACCAAGTATTAATAATGCGACAACTACTATAACAACTGTTAATACGGTATTGATTGATCTTGTCATCGTTTGTCTAATAGATGAGTTAATGATCATATCAATTGTTTCTGGTTTCGTTATCACTTTCACTTTACGTAAATTTTCCCTTACGCGGTCAAATGTAACGATTGTGTCATTAATTGAATAACCAATTATCGTTAGAACTGCTGCAATGAATGTAATATCCACTTCGAGTCTGAATAAACTGAATACTGCTACAATCATAAATACGTCATGTAATAACGCAAGTACAGCGGTAGTACCCATTCTCCACTCAAATCTAAAGGATACGTATAAAACAATTCCTAATGCTGCATAAAGCATTGCTTTTAATGCGTTTCCAGCTAACTCTTGACCAACAACTGGTGAAACCGTACTTACGTTTGGATCATGACCCAATGATTTACCAAAGTCAGATTTAACTTTTTGTATTTCAGATTTGTTTAATGCATCTTTAAATTGTACAGTTGCCATTTTGTTTCCAGTTCCACTTGTTGTAACTTGTGACGGATCTAATCCCATATCTTTAAACTGTTTAGAAACTTGTTCAGTCTTGATAGCTTGATCAGATTGTAAGTCAACACGTGTACCACTTGTGAAATCAATACCTAAATTCAATCTGAATATCGATACGATAATGGCACCAACGATAATTGTAATAATACTAAATGTTAATAATGGTTTAGCAAGTTTTACGAAATTAATTTTGTCATAGACTGTTCTTAAATCATGAACATCTAATCTTTCACTAATATCATGTCTATCTTTCTTAGAAACACCAAACCAATTGTATTTTTTCTTGAAGTAATTTGAGTTTACTAATAAACCTAATAATATTCTTGTGAAGAATACTGACGTTACGAAACTCATTAGAATCGCAAGTAATAACATTGTTGCGAAACCTTTTACTGAACTTTCACCAAATACAAATAATACGAGCGCTGCTAAAATTGTTGTTAAGTTAGCATCTAATATCGTAATAAATGAAGAACCTGAACCTTTTTTGAAAGCTTGTTGTAAAGTCCTTCCGATCCGCAATTCATCTTTTATCCGTTCGTACATGATGATGTTAGCATCAACGGCCATACCTACACCTAAAACTAAGGCTGCAAGTCCAGGCAATGTTAATACCCCTGAAATAAAGTTAAATGCTAATAATGTTAAGTAAACATAAGCACTTAATGTAATAACAGCTACAACACCAGGTAATCGGTAATAAATCAACATGAATAAGAATATAATACCTACACCTATTGTAGAAGCAAGTACTGTTTCATCTAATGCATCTTTACCGAATTGCGCACCTACTGATGTAGAATACACTTCATCTAATTTAACAGGTAGTGAACCTGAATTTAATAAATCTGCTATTTGTTTTGCTTCTTTAACACCTTGTTCACCATTGAATCCACCAGAGATTTCAACATTTTCTGAGTTGATTGGTTGGCTTACAGTTGCTGCAGAAATATATTTCGGCTCTTTACCTTCTTGTTCTTTCTTAGCTTCTTTCTCGTAACTGTCCCCTTTTTCATAGTCCATCCAAATGACCATTAAGTTAGGATTCATTTTAGAAACTTTTTCAGTTACTTCTTTGAACTTTTTGGCATCTTTAAGCTTAAGTGTAACGGCTACTTCGTTTGTATTGTCTTTAAAGCCTTGCTTAGCGCCACCTTGAACTAAATCTTTACCAGATAGTAAAACTCTATCCTTTGCATCTCTGATTGTTAAATTCGCTTGTGTAGAAAGCACTTCTCGAGCTTCATTCTGGTCTTTAATACCAGCTAATTGAACTCGAATACGATTACCTTCCTCAACTTGAATTTTCGGCTCAGAAACACCCAATACGTTTACACGTGACTCTAAAGTCTTTGCAGTAGATTTAACCGCATCATTATCAATCTTATCACCTTTGTCTAAAGGATTAACTTGATATAATACTTCAAAACCACCTTGTAAGTCTAGACCTAAATTTACATTCTTTGTTATATCTTTTGTTGTTGATCCTATTAAACTAAAAACCAACACTGCAAGAAGTAAAAAGGCTATAATTCTACTCCGCTTTTTCACGATAACACCTCTTACATATATTTAATTCACTATATATGTTATAGCATACATCAACTATAGTTGAATAGCCATAACATTCATGAATGAAAAAAAGACATGGATAACCATGTCTTTTAACATCAAATATGATACATAATAATAAACCAATTTCCTAAAAAAGCAAACTATTTTATGAAGGGTCTACTTGTTTGATAGCTGGTTTTTCAAATGTAATTTCGTGTCCTTTATCGTTTACAGAAACAACAACGATAGACTCATCAACTGCTCTAACTGTACCTTTGATACCGCCGATTGAAGTTACTTTTTGACCAACTTCTAAACGGTTTAATAATTCACGATGTTCTTTAGCACGCTTTTGTTGTGGTCTGATCATTAAGAACCAAACAAGCGCAAAAATTAAAATAATAGGTAATAATTGTACTAATACTTCCATATTCAATCTCCTTTAAAAGTTTTTGGGGTTATCTACATTTAGTCCATACTGCTCGAAAAATTCATCTTTGAAATCAAGTAATCGATCTTCTCTTATTGCTTGGCGAATGTTCTCCATAAGTTTTAATAAGAAATACAAATTATGATATGTAGTAAGACGAATTCCAAATGTTTCATCTGCTTTAATCAGATGACGCAAATATGCTTTAGTATAGTTTCTACATGTATAACAATCACACTCTGGATCAAGTGGTGATAAATCTTGCTGATATTTAGCATTTTTTATAACGACTCTACCTTGAGATGTCATACATGTACCATTTCTAGCTATACGTGTAGGTAATACGCAATCAAACATATCGATGCCCCTAATAGAACATTCGATTAATGCGTCTGGAGAACCAACTCCCATTAAATATCTTGGTTTATTAAATGGCATTAATGGTGTTGTATGTTCAACCATTCTGTACATGACAGGTTTAGGTTCACCAACAGACAAACCACCAATAGCATAGCCAGGAAAATCAAGTGAAACGAGGTCTTTAGCACTTTGCTCTCTAAGATCCTTATATTCTCCACCTTGGATAATACCAAATAAAGCTTGATCTTCAGGGCGACGATGAGCTTCTAGACATCTTTCCGCCCATCTTGATGTTCTCTCAATTGAATTTTTTACATATTCATATTCAGATGGCATTGGAGGACATTCATCAAACGCCATCATAATATCTGAACCAAGATCATTTTGAATATGCATCGCTTTTTCAGGACTTAAGAACAATTTAGAACCATTTAAATGATGTCTAAAATGTACACCTTCTTCTTCGATTTTTCTCATATCACTTAAGCTGAATACTTGAAAACCACCAGAATCGGTAAGTATAGGTCCATCCCAATTCATAAACTTATGTAATCCACCCACTTTAGAAATGATATCACTTCCAGGTTGTAACCACAAATGATAGGTATTACTAAGTATAATTTTTGCTTCCATTTGTTTAAGCTCTTCAGGGCTCATTGTCTTAACGGTTGCTTTAGTTCCAACAGGCATGAACATTGGCGTCTCAAATGAACCATGAGGTGTATGCACAATCCCGAGTCTTGCACCTGATTGCTTACAAGTCTTAATGTGCTCATATGTTACTGCAGGCATATTGTTACTCCTTTTCTATATTAAAATCATCGCATCGCCAAAACTAAAGAATCTATACTTTTCTTCAACTGCATGTTTATATGCATTTAAAATATGTTCTCTAGTTGATAATGCAGATACCAACATAATAAGTGTTGATTTTGGTAAATGGAAATTAGTAATCAATCCATCTATCGCTTTAAATTCATATCCCGGATAAATAAATATATCTGTCCAACCACTTGCTTCAACAAATTGGTCATTTTTGGAACGAATTGTTTCTAGTGTTCTTGTAGACGTTGTACCTACAGATATTATTTTATGACCACTTGCTTTTACACGGTTTAATAAATCAGCTGTTTCAGCAGTCATTTGGTAATATTCTGAATGCATTTCATGATCATCTATATTATCTACACTGACTGGTCTAAATGTACCTAAACCAACGTGTAATGTAATAAAAGCAATGTGTACACCTTTATCAGCAATTTCTTGTAATAAATGTTCAGTGAAGTGTAAACCTGCTGTAGGCGCAGCTGCAGATCCAACTGCTTTAGCATAAACTGTTTGATATCTATCTTGGTCATCCAATCGTTCTTTAATATATGGAGGTAAAGGCATTTCACCAAGTTCATCTAATCTTTCTTGTAAGATACCTTCGTATGAAAGTTTCATAATGCGTCCACCTTGTTCAAGTTCTTTGACACAAGTCGCAATGATTTTACCTTCTCCAAATGAAACAGATTGACCAACTCTAATACGTTTAGCTGGTTTAATTAATACTTCCCATTCGTTATCTTCTTGTTGCGTTAACATCAGCATTTCTACTTTTGCACCAGTTTCTTCTTTGATACCAAACAATCTTGCTGGCATCACTTTCGTATCATTTAATACTAAACAGTCACCTGGTGAAAGTTGATTGACAACTTCTTTAAACGTTAAATCTTCCAATTCACCTGTTGCTTTATTACATTTTAATAACCTACTGCTTTCTCTATCTAACAGTGGTGTTTGTGCAATTAATGATTCAGGTAAATCAAAATCGAAATCTTCAATATTCACAAACTTTGCCTCTTTCCTAATCCTTTTTAATGTCGAAGTGATCGTAACTTAATGCAGTTGCACGACGACCTCTTGGCGTTCTTTCTATAAATCCTTTTTGGATAAGATAAGGTTCATAAACGTCTTCAAGTGTTATACGTTCTTCACCTATCGTAGCTGCTATTGCATCTAATCCAACTGGACCACCTTTATAATTATTCAGGATACAGTGCATAATTTTATAATCTATATGGTCAAGTCCTTCTTCATCTACTTGCAACAAGTCTAAAGCATGCTTTGTAATATCCATAGAAATAGCTTCGTCACCTTCTACTTGAGCAAAATCACGCACTCTACGTAACAAACGATTTGCTATACGAGGTGTCCCTCTACTTCGTTTAGATAATTCAACCGTGCTATTTTGATCAATGTCTACTTCAAATACTTCAGCAGTACGCTTTATAATTTCTTGTAAACTATTATCATCATAATATTCTAATCTAAGATGCACACCGAAACGATCTCTCAAAGGTGCTGAAAGACTCCCTACACGCGTTGTAGCACCTACTAGCGTAAATGGTGGCAAATCGATTCTAATACTTCTAGCTTCTTCACCTTTCCCAACAACGATATCTAAAAAGAAATCTTCCATAGCAGGGTATAACACTTCTTCAACAACTCTGCTTAATCGGTGTATCTCATCTATGAAAAGTACATCTCCAGGTTGTAGCGCAGAAAGTATGGCTGCTAAATCACCGGGTCTTTCAATAGAAGGTCCGCTTGCAGTTCGTAAATTAACATTCATCTCATTAGATATAATATGCGCTAAAGTTGTCTTACCTAGACCAGGTGGACCGTAAAGTAAACAATGATCTAAAGGTTCTTCTCTTAACTTAGCAGCTTTAATAAATATATCTAAGTTTGATTTTATATTGTTTTGACCAATATATTGATTTAAAGTATCTGGTCTTAATGAAAGTTCACTTTGGATATCATCTTCGTGCCCATGTTCATCCATTAATCGCTCATCCAAAAAATCACCTCATTTACTGAATAAGTAATGCTAAACCTCTTTTAACACAAGCATCTACTGAATCAAATGATTCTTTTTCTAGGTTCTTCTTAACTTTTGTAATTTCTCGTTTAGAGTAACCTAATGCTTCTAAAGCTAACAATGCTTCTTCTAATACATCTTGACCGGCATCTTTACTTTCTGGGAATAACTCAGATTCTTCTGTGATGATTAATTTCCCTTTTAAATCAAGAATAATTTGTCTTGCTGTTTTTTTACCGATACCTGGAAACTTTGTTAAATATGATTCATTTTCATTTTCTATAGCAATTGCTACTTCATTAGGCGTGCTTGTCGCTAAAATTGCTAAAGCTGACTTCGGTCCAATACCTGTCACTTTAATTAAGCTTAAAAACATATCCTTTTCTTCAAGATTCACAAATCCATATAATAATTGGGCATCTTCACGCACAATTAATTGTGTATATACTTGCGTTTCTTTATCTAATTGAGATTGAAAACGATATGAGTTAGGTGTTTGAATTTCATAACCTATACCATTTGCCTCAACTACAATATGAGAAGGATATAATTGTGTAACGATTCCTTTTATATATGCATACATTTAGACAACTTCCTTTACATACTCATTCCAATAATTTCTACTTCATCAACATATGGACTTTCTTTAATTGCATCCATTAACTCTTCTAATGATAACTCAATATTTGCAGCATTAAGAGAAATTGTAATCGTTGCTCTATCCTTTATTGGTAGACTTTGATGTATGGTAAGTACAGAACCTTTAACTTCAGCAATTTTATTCAAGACAGTTGCGAGCATCCCCACTTCATCTTGTACATATAAAATTAACGTTAAATTTTTGGTCTGTTCTTCTAATCTATCAATTGGAAATATTGTATCTTTATATTTATAAAAAGCACTTCTAGATAAATTAAATTCTTTAACTGCATCATAAATCGTTAAATTATTATTTTTTAATAATGCATTTTTAACTTTGATTGTCTTTTGCACTGACTCTGGCAAAACATCTTCTCTGATTAAATAAAACCTTTTTGTTGATTCATTTGATTTTTTCAATTGGAACACGCCCTATTCGACAAATTCAAATTCTCCACCTAAAATTCTTACAATATCACCATTTGAAGCACCGCGTTCTCTTAAGGCATCATCAATACCCATTGAACGCATTTGTCTTGCAAATCTTCTAACTGCTGCATCACGATTAAAGTCCGTCATTTTGAATAATCTTTCAATCGAATTACCTGATACAACATAGGCACCATCGTCATCTCTTGTAATAACAAAATGATCTCGTGATTTCTCGTGTTTATAGACAACACGATGTACGCCAGTTTCTTCCTCGACTGAATCGAAGTCCATTCCTTCAGTTTCATCTAATAAATCAGCAATTTGATATAGTAGTTTATCTACATTATGACGTGTAACTGTACTAATAGGAATAATATTAACATCTTCTTGAAGTTGTTCTTTAAACATTTCTAATTGTGTTTCTGAATCTGGTAAATCCATTTTATTCGCAACAACAATTTGTGGTCTTCTAGAAAGATTTTCATTATATGATTTTAATTCTTGATTAATTGTAACATAATCTTCATATGGGTCTCTGCCTTCCATACCACTCATATCAATTATATGAACAATTACTCTTGTACGTTCAATATGTCTTAAGAATTGATGGCCTAAACCAACACCTTCAGAAGCTCCTTCTATTAATCCTGGTAAATCCGCCATTACAAATCCTCTACCATCATTTGTTTGGACAACACCTAAATTAGGTTTAATTGTCGTAAAGTGATAAGCACCGATTTTTGGTTTTGCTTTGGAAACGATAGATAATAATGTTGATTTACCAACGCTTGGATAACCAACTAAACCTACATCTGCCATAAGTTTAAGTTCTAACATGACTTCAAGTTCTTCACCAGGTTCACCATTTTCACAGAAATCTGGTGCCGGATTACTTGCTGAAGCAAATCTTGAGTTACCTCTTCCACCACGGCCACCTTTAGCAACTGTAGCGCGTTGACCATGTTCAACAAGGTCAGCTAAAATCTCTTCATTTTCAGCATTTTTAATAATTGTACCAGGTGGTACTTTTAATACTAAGTCGTCTGCTCCACGACCGTGCATATTACTACTTTGTCCATTTTCACCTTTATCAGCTTTAAATTTTCGTTGGAATCTAAAGTCTAATAAAGTACGTAAACCTTCATCTACCTCAAATACGACTGACGCACCTTTACCACCGTCGCCACCTGCTGGTCCACCAAATGGAACATACTTTTCACGACGAAAAGCTACTAAACCGTTACCGCCATCACCGGCTTTTAACGATATTTTGACCTGATCTATAAACATGTTTACACCTCTATTTCTTTTATGTTAATAAAAAATTCTAATTCTATATGATTTTGACTTTCTGATAAAACTTCAACGTTATATTTAGAAAATGATTGTTCAATTTGATTAAGATCCTGATTAGTCGCACTTAACCAAACAAGCATTGTGACAAATTCTTCTTCTACTGTAAGACTAATGTGAATATTTTTTTCATCCATATCGTTAATCACAACATACTTCAAATCATTAAATATATTTGTTAAAGTATTATCTGTTCTTTCTAAGTTTTTTTGATAATAATCGATATTTGAGTTGTCAATTTCAAATGTCCATTTAGAGCCTGACAAAGATAGTTTGTATTCAAATACATTATGAACAAATTTTCTACACGGTGCATTTAAAAACAACTGTTCTTGCTTGAGATTTTTGTATAATTCATCAATTAATAAATCAACCTCTTCATGTTTTCCTAACTGTTTATATGTATATAACAATTGGAACTGATTCACAAAATCATGTCTAGACTTTAAATACACATCTAAATTATTCATTCCATCACCTTTATTATCGTTATTCATAACACTCATTATAACATTTTAATATTATGAATAAAAAAAGAAACTGCATTTCTGAATACCTTCTTTATATATAAATCACAATATTCATGCTTATATAAATAACTGCCAACATAATGATTGAGGCTGGGACAATTATACATGTCCCAGCCTCATCTAAATATAAAGATTATTCAGCAGCTGCGTATACAGATACTTTCTTTTTGTCACGACCAAAACGTTCGAATTTAACAACGCCGTCGATTTTAGCGAATAATGTATCGTCTCCACCGCGACCTACGTTTTCACCAGCGAAAACTTTAGTTCCACGTTGACGATAAAGAATAGAACCACCAGTAACGAATTGACCGTCAGCACGTTTAGCACCTAAACGTTTTGATTCAGAGTCACGACCGTTCTTTGTAGAACCTACCCCTTTTTTCGATGCGAAAAATTGTAAGTTTAATTTTAACATGAGTTACACCTCACTTGTAATTTAGTTTAATATATTGCCCATATTCTTCTTCGATTGTTTTCAAAGAAACGATAAGGCCTTGTAATAATATTTGCGCTTGTTCATTTTCTAAGTTTACACTACGTATATGAAAATATCCACCGTCGTCACTGTAATCTATATCAGGCGACTCATCAGTTAATCCAATGATAGCATTTGTTGTACCAAAGACAACTGCTGAAGCACCGGCACAGACTAAGTCTTTACCGTATTCACCTGAATCAGCATGTCCAGACATTTCAATATCTGTAACTTGCCCTTCTTGATTCAAACTAACATCTACATTAATCATAAATTATGCGTTGATTTTTTCGATTGTTAATTTAGTGTAAGGTTGACGATGACCTTGTTTACGTTTGTAGTTTTTCTTAGCTTTGTATTTGAATACAGTGATTTTTTTACCGCGTCCTTGTTTTTCAACTTTTGCAGTAACTGAAGCACCTTCAACAACAGGTGATCCAACTTTAACTGAATCTCCACCTACAAATAATACTTGGTCAAATGTGAATGAATCACCTTCATTTACGTCTAATTTCTCAACCCAAATTGTTTGACCTTCTTCTACTTTAACTTGCTTTCCGCCAGTTTCAATTATAGCAAACATACTTGCACCTCCTAATTTTTTAAGTCACGCCATTCATAGGTGACATACGTACTTTAAGACCTATGATCGAGCGGTTGTATGTAGCTAAAAACTACTCAACTTCAATAGATTACCACCTACAGCTATTGATGTCAATAATCTTTCATTAATTAGTATTTCTTTCTAATAATTTTAATACAAATGGGAAAATGATAATTAAACATATCAAATTAAATACGACAGTTGGAATTAATCTGAATAGAATAATACTGCCTATATTGATAGAAGCAATGCCTAAAAATCCATAAAAAACCATTACCCATATTTCTAGTAATACAACTGAAGATATTAAGAGTATAACCATCATCAAAATATCTCTATAAAATACTTTAAATAATTTATCCATCATAATGACAAAAATTGCATATCCAAATGTATAGACACCGTAAATACCGCCATAATATATATCTGTAAAAATACCTGTAACGATTGCTAAAATAATAGCAACTTTAGGATTTTTGTATACAGCAATTATGAGTAAGTACAAAAATGTTAATCGAGGTACGATTATAAATGTCTCATTAAATAAAGTTAAAGGTGATAAACGTGTTAATAATGAATCTAAGTAAAATAATAAGACACCAATTAAAGGAATAACGTAAAATCTCATTATTCCTCACCACTTTCATCAGATGAAGGTATCGTTTCTGGATCACGTTTAGCAACGTATACATGGTTTAAATCTTTAATATTTGTAGATGTCTTAATATATGCGACTTTAGATAATCCATATTCATCATTTTCTACTTTCTCAACTTTACCTACTAATATACCTTTAGGAAGTTGGTCACCTAAACCATTCGTTACAACTTTAGAGCCTTTTTTGATACTGTATTTATTATCGATATCACTAATAACTAGTAAATCTTTATCTTCATCATATCGATTAATCATACCAAAGATATTATCATCATCTTGCTGTATATCTACTGAAAGCTTACTTGTTTTAACACTTGTAGATATTAACTCAACTTGTGAAGAAAATTGGTTTGCTTTTTTAATTCTACCTACTAGACCTTCACTCGTAATGACAGCCATATTTTCTTTCATGCCGCTCTTTTTCCCTTTATCAATAATGATTGTATTCATCCATTGATCCGGACTTCTACCGATTACAGTAGCTGATATTGGATTGAATTGCGAAATATCCTTCATATCCAATTCTTTTTTTAAGGCTTTGTTTTCTTTTTCTAATCTTGCTTTATCAGCTTTAATTTGATCTGTACTTTTTACTTCTTCTTTTAGTTTATCAACGTCTTCGTCTGAAGTGAAAATTCCAGAGAAGAAATCAGAAACAAAAGTAACTGGATAAGATACGATTCTTCCACCAAACGATGATGTATCACTCGCATATTGTTCACTAAGCGATGCAGATTGTGCTCTCACTGAATAACCAACAATTACAATTAATAAAACCATAGAAATTAGAAAAATCATTATTTTATTATTTTTAAAAAAATTCGACAATCCAAACACCTCTTAATCTTCAAATGACTCATTAATAATGATATTACTATTTTAGCCTACACAGCACTTTAAATAAAGTAAGAGACTGCCGAAATAAAAATTTAATATGCAGTTTTAGGTAATAATTCTATATTTGAGTGCATAGCACTTAAATCATTCATTAAATCTTGCTCTGTTTGATAAACATACATCTTTGGTTCACCAAATTTATACAAGATATACTCTGTTCCTCTTTGCCCAGCAACATAGTTGTCGTCATATCCCATACGTTCTAGTCCTGAAACATCCATGAATTCACTTTTATTGATCCAATTAAATGCTTGTTTAGTTTGACCTAATGGCACATTTTGTAACAATGGATTATCTTCAATTTTATAAGTTGCATTTGCATGTTGTGGAGCCATTTCTTCAGTTGTTTGTTCATTACTATTATCAAATGGGTTTAAATCACTCAATGCTGGTACGTTTCTATATACAATAACAATGATAATGACAATTGCTAATAACGCTAATAAATTTCTAATTAATCTAAATAACCATCTCAAAATTATAGACACCTCTCATTCATTTATATTATACGAAAATTGCTCAAATAACATCATCGGGCTTTAGACCTAAACCTTTAATCATTCTGTAGTCTGATGTATTTAATGAGTTTATTCTTTATAATGAATTCAAGAGGTGATAAATTTGGAATTAATATATATATTTTTAGCTATCTTGTTTTTAATTATCTTTTTTAGATTTTTCGTTGGATTATTAAGAGTAGTAATAAAATTAGCAATCATCGCTTTAGTTATTTACTTCATATATCAAGGCGTACTTTACTTTATGTGACCGCAATGATGAGTTTAAAAAATATAAAACAATGGCCTGGGATAATGTATCCCAGGCCATTGTTTTTGTTTAGCATGATTAATCTGATAAAGACTGCATTTGATACATTTTGTAATATTGTCCTTCTAACTTGATTAACTCATCATGATTGCCTTTTTCAATGATGCGACCTTTATCAAGAACAATAATTTGATCAGCATTCTTAATTGTTGAAAGTCGGTGTGCAATAATAAATGATGTTCGCCCTTTAGACAACACAGTCATTGCTTTTTGTATAATTTCTTCCGTTTCAGAATCAATACTTGATGTCGCTTCATCTAAAATCAAAATTTCCGGATCAAATGCAAGTGCTCTCGCAAATGATATAATTTGTCGTTGTCCAGAACTTAATGTACGACCTCTTTCAATAACTGGTTCATCAATACCTTTTTTAAAGTGTTCTAACACTCTATCTCCACCTACTGCATTTAAACTTTCAACACCTTTCTCTCGTGTTACTTTAGGATCATCTAATGTAATGTTGGATAAAATAGTCCCTGTATATAAGTATGGGTCTTGTAATACAATGCCCATATGTTTACGCATATCTCTTTTATCAGTCTTAATGGTCGGTACATCATCAATTTCAATTGTTCCATCAGTAGGATCATAGAATCTGAATAGTAAATTCATGATAGAACTTTTCCCTGATCCTGTATGTCCAACTAACGCAATTGTCTGTCCTTTTTCGACTTCTAAATTGATATTTTCCAATACATATTCACCTTCATTATAAGCAAACGATACATCCTTAAAATGAACATGACCTTCTATTTTTTCAGGCAGCTGAATTTTAAGTTCTGGCATCTTTTCTTCAGATACATTCATCATTTCAAATACTCTTACGCAAGAAACTCTTGCTTGTTCTAATTGCCCCAATACATTTAATACACCAAACAATGGATCAAACAATCTTGTTATATAATTTACAAGTATATATAACGTACCGACTGAAATTGCGACTGAAGAATTTAGAAATTGTGTTCCAAATACGACAATCAACATTAAAAACACAATACTTCTAATCGTACTTAACAAATTATGTTCTGTCAGTGAATCAAATTGTATAATTTTCTTATAATTGTTTAAATACGCTTGATTCATTTCATCGAAATCATTCATAATTTGTTTTTCTTGTTTAAATGCTTGAATGATATTCATACCATTTATAGATTCATTGATAAGTGCATTCATATCACTGTTTTTTTCTCGAATGACATAGTTGTATTTACCTGTTACTTTTTTGTACCACAATAACCAAAGTATAACGAAAGGTATTGTTATAAGTGCGACAAATCCAATTTTAATATTAATAAAGAATATCGCAATAATGACACCTATCATCGTGATAAAAGCCGAAATAAAGTTTGGTAATATAACAGTGAATAGTTCGAGTATCATTTGTGTATCATTCGTTATTCTAGCTACTACTTTTCCAGCTGGTAAATTATCAAAGTATTTTATCGGCAACTTTTGAACGTGTTCAAAGAGCTTAATTCTTAACTCTTTAATAACATCTGAGCCAGCACGTTGAAGAACGAGTGTTTGAAAATAACTTAATATTGCATGAATAAGTGACACTACAAAGAACAAACTCAATAATAGTAGCACTGGTCGTAATTGTATAATTTGTGAAGCAGATGTTTTAACATAATGATCAATAATATACATCGCGACCAATGGACCTAATAATTCAAACCCCACTGCTCCAATTAAAATAACAATTCCAATGATGAATCTTTTCTTATATTTGCTAACAAATGGAAAGAGTTGATTTATAATACTCACTTGCTATACACCTCCTTCAACCGTTGTCTTTCAAATTGAGATTTATACCAACCATTCAATTGGAGTAATTGGTCATGCGTTCCTGACTCTGTGATTTCACCATGGTCCATGACAACAATTTGATTTGCATGTTTAACACCAGATAATCGATGTGTCGCAATAATGGTTGTTTTACCTTGTCTATACTTTTGTATGTTTTGTATAATTTTCTTTTCAGTTTTTGCATCAACAGCCGATAGTGCATCATCTAAAATTAATATTTTAGGATCCATAATCAATGCTCTAGCAATCGCTATTCTTTGCTTTTGACCTCCAGAAATAGCTATACCTTTTTCTCCTACTAATGTTTCTAATCCTTGAGGTAAACGTTCGATATCTTTTTCAAAATATGCTAATTTGATCGCTTCTTCGATTTCATTATCAGTAGCATCCGATTTACCAAATCTAATGTTATCTCTAATAGATCTAGAGAATAATATATTTTCTTGTGATACATAACCAATTAAACTTCTTAAATCACTTTTTGAAATTTGATTAATATTAGTATCTCCAAGTACGATTTCTCCATCTCCAGTAGGATATTCTTTCAAAATTTGTTTGATTAACGTTGTTTTACCAGAACCAGTTGCACCAACAATACCTAAAGTTTCACCTTTACCTAGTATGATATTGATGTTGTTTAAGTTAATGGATTCGCTCGATGGATATTTAAATACAACGGAATTCATACCTATATCATGTGAAGGTATGCCTTTATTTTCTAAATCAATTACTGTTTCCGCTTCATTTAAAGTTTCTTCAACACGATCTATAGACGCATTTCCTCTTTGCATAATATTTATCAAAATACCAACTGAAAACATTGGCCATACGAGCATATTTAAATATACGGTAAATGAAATCAGACCACCGATTGTCATTTCTCCACTGTTAACGAGAAAGGCTCCATAACCTATTCCGATAACTTGACTCATAGCCGTTATAATAATCGTTATTGGTTGAAAAAATGCATCCATCTTTTCAACATTCATAAATTTTTCTACGACACTTTCAGTCATATTTTTAAAATCTTTGTTGAGTTTATCTTCTTGAACATACGCTCTTGTGACACGTACACCTTCAATAGATTCAAGTACACTATCATTCATATCACCAAATGATTTTTGTGATATTAAATATCGTTTATGGATTCTTTTACCTAATTCAATTTCTAATATGGCTAGTAAAGGTAATGGAATCAGTGCACATAAAGTAAGTTTCCATGACACTGTAATACCCATCGTTAATATAATCGTTCCCATAAATGTCGTAGAATCGATTAAAGTTAAAATCCCTATCCCTGCAGTATTTCTAATTTGATTCAAATCGTTTGTAGACTTCGCCATTAAATCTCCAGTTCGATTTTTCTCAAAAAATGTTGGACTCATAGATAAAAATTTTTGCATCAGTTTACGTCTCATAATTGATTCAAGTATTTGAGAACCTGAAAAGATTAGAGTTCTCCAAATATAATTCACGATATAAGCTAAAATTAATACAATTATAAATATAATTACTAATTGATGATATATTTGTTCAGTCAAAGAATGGTCACTTATCTTATCTATAGTCTGCCCTACTATCCATGGTGGCAATACTTCTACAACGTTCGCAATTAGCAATAGAATAATTGCAATCGAATATCTCTTCCAATGATCTTTAAAAAACCACATTAACTTTTTAATTGCTTGAAACATGTTGTCCCCCCTTAACCCCTAACATTAAACACAAAAAAGCACACGCATCCTTAAAGAAAGCGTGTGCTTAAAATACATTCTAAAGGAAGTGAATATACTACTCCCTAATGCTTCATATTTAACGTAGGGGTAGTGATGTATGATGTTGTTTGTTTATAAAATCTTCTTCTGATGTTTCTCATAAGTCACTACCTCCTCTCTCATAAATTTAAATTAATGATAGCCTTTTCAAAAATTATTGTCAATATAATATCCGAAAATTTACAATTTTATTTATTTGTTTAATATTTTGTTTAAAATGAATAATGTAATTGAAACGAGAATACCCCAAGCAATTCCTGCCACAATTGAACCAAGTATTAAATTCATTGAAAGTGCAGAACCATCTTTTGTTAAAGTAAGAATAATGGATGCTAAGAAAACACCAATGATGCCTAACACCAACGTGATGCCATAGTCTTTTCTAACAATTGGTCGCTTTTTCTTACGTTGAAATAAAGAAATGATAAATAGTAACGGTAATACGACAAATATGAACGTTATGATTTGCAAAATAAAAACTCCTTACTCATTTTTAATTACATTATAACATTGAATCATTCAGTTATATTATTAATTTCTAAGTCTTCACGCATGATATAGTCATTTTCAAATATGCTAATAAATTCTCCATCACCAATGATAATATGATCTAATAAATCGATACCCATTAAATCACAACAATATAAAATTCGCTTTGTTGTTTTAATATCTTCTAATGATGGCGTAGCATTTTATCAAGAGTAAATTACTAAAAATCCATTAACATCAATGTTTTTACTTTAAGAACATATATTTAACGTGTTAAATCAAATGAAAAAATACAATGTAATTATTAGATGACAATTGATTACGGTCAGAAGAATGTACCACAAATAAAAAAACTAATTCCTTTTTATTTTATCGAGGAATTAAGCTTTTGACCTGCAACAATCACGCCCAATTTCGGAATATCTATAATATGATTTCGATCTTAAATTATCTACTTTAACTGACGCTACCTGCTCGTTAAAGAAGACCTATTTAAAAAAGTTTATACTGCACCTGCCTTTATTATGTAAGTAAAAGTAGTAAAGCTTTAAATTGGTTTTCAAAAAAGTAGGGTTGATTATTTCTTTTTCATCAATTATTATTGTGTTATTATCACAATATGAGAAAGGAGGCAAAAAGTAATGGGAATTGATTTCATTAATGTCGAGTTTAGAAAGCATGTAAAAGTTTCAGGGGATTTAGGTACAACGGGATCAGTATGTCCTTTTTCACAAAAACAAAAAATGGAAACACTACCGGAAAACTTTTTGCCTCCTTTTATATAATGGGCAAAAATTTATGAATCTATTGCATTTGTAAAAATGCATACGAATGATTAGGCACCGGTTGTTAAACTGGTGCCTTTTTTTTGTTTGATCAGTTCAGTTAGTTTGGAGAACCGAATCTTTAATCATGCTGTAGAAATATGGTGAGTTCGTTGATTTGGTTTTACAATATAAATAGATATGAGGTGAGGTTTATGGTGAAAGCAGTGGATTTAGCCTCCTAAAATCACAATATATTTTAGGAGGAAATAAAATGAAAAAGGATAGTAAATCTAAAGAAATGATTCAATCTGAAAAAAGGGGTTCTACTAGGCTTTTAATGATGGTACTCTCCCTATCTGTACTTGTAGGTGCAATTACGGCTGATTCAGTCAATCCCGTACTTCCACTAATAAGCAAAGATTTAGAAGCTTCGAAATCTCAAGTGAGTTGGATAGTTAGTGGTATTGCACTTGTTCTTGCGATTGGAGTTCCGATTTATGGTCGAATCTCAGACTTTTTTGAGTTACGAAAGCTATATATCTTTGCCATTATGATTCTGGCAAGTGGTAGTCTTTTATGTGCAATTGCCCCGAACCTCCCATTGTTGGTTTTGGGAAGAATGGTTCAGGGTGCTGGGATGTCCGCAATTCCAGTTCTATCAGTCATTGCAATTTCGAAGGTTTTCCCACAAGGAAAACGTGGGGGAGCTTTGGGAATTATCGCAGGAAGTATTGGTGTTGGAACTGCTGCTGGTCCAATATTTGGTGGAGTAGTTGGTCAATATTTAGGGTGGAATGCCTTGTTTTGGTTCACATTTTTGTTAGCCATTATGATTGTTATTGGTGCCTACTACGCGTTACCGACAATTAAACCGGCAGAATCCGTAGGAAGCAATAAGAACTTTGATTTCATTGGTGGTTTATTCCTCGGCCTCACAGTAGGATTACTCCTTTTTGGCATCACTCAAGGAGAAACTTCTGGTTTTTCTTCGTTCTCATCGTTAACTAGCCTAATTGGTTCTGTTGTAGCTTTGGTGGGATTTATTTGGAGAATTGTTACCGCAGAAAATCCATTTGTACCACCTGTCCTGTTCAATAACAAGGATTATGTCAATACGGTCATAATTGCATTTTTTTCGATGTTTGCTTATTTCGCTGTTCTTGTGTTCGTCCCATTACTAGTCATTGAGGTGAATGGACTCTCTTCTGGACAGGCTGGAATGATATTGTTGCCAGGTGGTGTGGCTGTTGCAATCTTATCTCCCTTCGTTGGCCGTCTTTCTGATCGATTTGGGGATAAACGTCTGATAATTACTGGGATGACTCTGATGGGGCTGTCTACCTTATTCTTGTCCACCTATGCATCTGGTGCTTCACCTCTGTTAGTTTCCGTGGGGGTCCTCGGAGTAGGGATTGCTTTTGCATTCACGAATTCTCCCGCAAATAACGCCGCAGTAAGTGCACTCGATGCAGACAAGGTTGGTGTCGGAATGGGGATTTTCCAAGGTGCTTTGTACCTTGGAGCAGGAACTGGAGCAGGTATGATTGGAGCATTATTATCCGCTCGACGTGATGCTACTGAGCCGATAAATCCATTATATATATTGGACGCTATGTCCTACTCAGATGCGTTCCTTGCAGCTACAGGGGCAATACTCATTGCCTTAATAGCTGGATTAGGTTTAAAAAAGCGTGGGTAATAACTTAGTTATGTAAAGATTAGTTATTGTTTAGTTCATCTTCTATAGTTTAAGCTGTAAATAAATAGCTTAGGAATCACGCAAATTTGAATTTCTTAGAATAGAATACTTTTAAGTAACTCAACTTTCGTACACTGTTTTATTGGTGCGAAAGTTGAGTATGTTAAGGATGAAACAATGAAAACATTGGTGATCGTTTCTCACCCAGATATGCCAAATTCTCGAATCAATAAAGTTTGGGTAGAAAAAGCAGCGTCTTATTCAAACGAAATTACCATTCATGATCTTTATAGAGAGTATCCTGATTTTATTATAAATGTAAAAAGAGAGCAGGAATTAGTTGAAAATCATGATAATATTATTTTTCAATTTCCATTATATTGGTATAGTTCTCCTTCATTATTAAAAAAATGGATCGATGAAGTGATTATATATGGATGGGCTTACGGATCAAAGGGTAAAAGAATATTTTATAATCGAAAATTAGGATTAGCTATATCAGCTGGCGTAAAAAAAGGTGAATTTACAAGTATGGGTAAAAACAAGCATACATTAACCCAGATGTTAACACCATTCAAATCTTTATGTGCATAGATTCATGCTGAATATGTACCAGAGTTTGTACTTTACGGTGCTAATTCGGATATGAAGGGCGAAGAGATACAGAAAAGTGCTAATGAGTATTTGCAATATATTAAAAAGTATTATTTAAGAGCATAAAACACTTCTGCGATCATGCCAACAATACTAGAAGAAAGCCCATTTCCCCTTAACACATTTAGGGAAATGGGCTATTGAAGTTATTGAAGGTTTTAGCGATTTCATTTTAGGTAGCCAATTCAAAGTGCCCAATAAATTCCAAGAAACACAAATCTGCTAAAACAGCTTGCCATGTAATTTTTGAACTTGATCCTTTAACCGTTCATTCTCTTCTTCTAACGCCTTTATACGGCTTTTTAAGGTTTTTATTAATACGTCCTCTGAACGAGGGCTTTTACTAGGTTTACGGGGGGTTAACTCACTTATCTGCATCCCTCTTAATGTCTCCACTCTAGTTCTAATATCTTTTTGTTTGTAAAGCCATGACTTTGAAACATTTGCTTTTTGTGCAACGGAATTAAAATTAATCTTCTCTTCTTTCAATGCCATCTCTGAAATTGTCTTTTCAACCCTAATTCTTGTTTTCTCCGACTTGTCTTTAGCTAGCTGAACTATGGCAGTTGTGTTACCTTTTCTAATCATTTTAATTCGTCTCCTTTAACGAATGAATAATCTGTTCTAATCTATTTTTAACACGTTCATTGGTTTCAACCTGACGCTGCCATTGGTTTTGTTTAGCCCTATTTAGTATTTCTTTAGTTCGCTCTAAGTGCTCTTCATGTTCAGTAAGAAATTGTTTACTTGTACAGAAATTCGTACAATCTAAACATGCATTTGCGTGAGGACATGGTCCTGCAATTACTGGTAACCGACAATAGCCATTAGGAAGTGCCTGTGCATTGATATTCTTTTTAAACCATTGAAGATCTGTATTGTCAGCTTCAGTATTTTCCTCACTTAAATCCAGAATGCTACCGTTATTCGTTACTAAGGTTTCCTTAAATTTCGTAAATTCCTTCTTTAGGGTTTCATCAAAAATATGTGCATATCTTGCCGTCATTTCCGGTGATTCGTGACCCAAGAACTTCTGGACAATATGTTGTGGCACTCCGTTATTTATCATTCTAGTGCCAACTGTATGCCGAAAGGCATGAGCATGAAAACGAAAAATTTCTCCGTTGCTGTCCGTTATCTTTTCTTCATAAGCTAGTTCATTTAATTTAACCCTAAAGGTATCTTGTTTCAATGGTGAGCAATCTTTTCGGGGAAACACATATACACATCCATCATCGAGTTCATCAGCCACCCTTTGCTCTTGAACTAATATCAATGCAGCAATTTCTTTAGAAATAGGAATGATATGCTCTTTCTTCATTTTCCACTGATAATACTTTAAAAAGCAATCCCCTTCTTTATCGGTTATGACGCTCCCTTTTTTCAATGTACAAAGTTCACTGATACGCATCCCGCATTCTTGAAGTACCATAACCATTGTAGCAATATAAGGTTCCAATTTATCTAATTTCCCATTTAATTGTTCAAGTATATGTTCATCAATATAACGTGGTAGTGCCTTCGGCACTTTAGGGTAATCTTCTTGAAAGATAAGGATCTTAGAAGGTGTATCCTTCCAGTCATATCTTTGAATTGTAGTAAAAAAAACGTCTAAAGTAGATATTCGTCCAGTTACAGTACTGGGTTTTAAACCTTTTAAATTAATATAATTAAAATATTGCTCAATTTCATTTCTAGTTAATTGATGAATCCTTTGTATACCTTCACAATTTTTGTTCATGAAATTAAAAAATTCTTTTAATTTTGAAGCTATATCTACTACGTGAGAAAAGCTAGCTGTGTTTAACATTAGTTTACAATATCGCTTAACTATTTCTTTAAAATAATTATTCTTAAAACCCTTAAAGTTGATCGTATATTCGTAGGATGTTGGGTTTACCTTATCTTCCGGTAATGATAATTTTCTTCGATTCCAAACATCTTTTTCCCATTCTTCCCCATCAAAATAGAAGTCCTCATAGAATTCCATAAACTGCTTAAGATGAGTAACGTAATAGGAATTCGCATGTACAGTAACTTTCTGCTGATTTACATCAAGTTTGTAATTAGTAGTCGTAGTTTTTACTTTTTGTTCTGTTAAGTAGGTCCGGTATTCTGTCAAAGCTTTTTTTATAGGCACTTCGGTTATCGATGTAATATTAGGATATTTTAAATTTAAAAATCCCATCATCCGGCTTATCACTGTTCCCTTTCTAATCCAAACGGATTTTGCATTCCAAGCTCCATTATTCAAGTGAAGGTAATAAAAATATTTTAATTCTGTTTTCAACCAGACATTTTCCACCTTATCGAAATTTACCCAACGATTTCTTAGTGACGGATTCTTACTTAACTCAATTGCACTAGGATGCGGACAAATTCTTATATCCCATCTATCTGCTGCCCAATAACCTTTTAAAACACTTGTCATATTAGCTATTTTTTTATTAATCTCTGTACTAGCGATAAGCTTTCGATTAGTTGCTACACTTGGAAATTTCATTGTCATGTTTCTCTCCCTTGAAGATACTTTTTATATTCATTCTTCATATCTTGATCAGAAAGATGAACATACGTATCAAGTGTTGTTTGTACATGGGCATGCCCTAATCTTTTTTGTACATATGCAGCATCCCATCCACTTCTAATAAGCTCTGTGGCATGCGTATGACGTAATATATGGGCAGTGAAAGTAATCCCTGTCCGTTTTCCTAGTCTTCTTATTAAGTCTAATACACTTTGATATTTTAGAGGGTGGCCAAAATAAGAATCTTTAAGATTAATAAATATATAATCATGATCTAAATCTTCCCCATATTCATGTACTAAGTAATCGGTATATAATGCCATTAATTCCTTACTTACATCAATAGTTCTTTCTTTTTTAAGTTTAATATAAGCTCCATTTTCATTATGATCTCTTGGCCTGATGTTAATCTGGTTATCCCATGTTGAAATATCTTCAATACGAAGGGATAATGCTTCTCCTATCCGAAGTCCCCCTTCATACATAAGCATAATAAGTAACTTATCTCTTTTGGTATGACATGCCTCAATTATTGCTTTGACTTGTCCATGTTCTAATACTTGTACAAGTTTCTTTTTGACCCTAAGCTTTAAAATATTTTTTTTATAGGATCTACCTTTAGAAATATGGTGAAGAAACCCCTTAAAGTTTCTTCCTCTTGCTTCTTTAGACATATCTATAGCTTTAAAATTTTCTGTGCGATTTAAATACTCTAAGAAACTAGTTACAGCGTTAAGTATGGAATTAACTGATGTTTCCTCTCTTTTAGCCTTCTTTGGTTGTATATCTATTACCTTTAAATGCCCTGCTGGATTTCTTAACCATCCTACAAAGTTTGCTAAATCCTCAAATTGTAAATCTCCTAATTCGATTCTACTTTGGCTCATAAATTCATAAAACAGCTTGAGATGATAACAATATGTTTTAATGGTATTTGGAGCTTTGCCCGTATTATCCAAGTACTTTATAAATCGCTTAACCGGTTCTATCACTTCAAATTCTTTATCTAGCAGTATGTATAACGGATATGATTTTTCCTCCACAATTACTTTCTGAACCTTCATCTTTCCACCACCTTTAAATACTTTAACTACTATTAATAATACCCTTATATATTTAATAGTTAAAGCACTGTAATTAAAAAATCCTAAACTTCGAGTACTTAGAGTACTCTAGTTTAGGATACTATGTTTAACGGATCACCACTTGGATGATTATGTGCAATGACAATTGAAGCGGCAGAATGCTTAACTGCCTCTCTTAATAAATCTCTCGGATGAACAACTGCCATATTTAACGATCCAATAAAAATCGATTGTTCATGTATAATTTGATTCTTTGTATTTAATAATAAAGCGACAAAGTGTTCTTGCTTTAAATATCTTAATTTTTCCATTAAATAATCTGCAACATCTTGTGGTTCATTGATTTCTACTTTGTCGAGAACAGTATTGCTATGCATTCTTTTAGCTAATTCAATAACTGCTAGAATTGTAATTGCCCTAGATTCCCCAATGCCATTAACACTTAGCAATTCAGATAACGTTAAATGTCTTAGCTCTCTAGTATTTTCAACTAAATTTAATACTTTATTCGCACATTCTAGACTGGAGTATTGTTTGCTTCCTGAATTAATAATGATCGCCAATAGTTCTCTATTTGTTAATTTATCTGGACCATATGATTTGAGTCTTTCTCTCGGTTTATCTTCATGTTGTAAATCTTTAATTTTAATAACCATAGTAGCCTCCTAAAAAATAATCATTAAGTTGAATTTGGAATAATTGTACAAATATAACTGCAAGTGTCATAAAAGGAACGAGTGGTACTTTTTGAATTTTATTTCGTGTGATACATACATAAAGTGTGATCAATACACCCGCAAATATAAAAGTAAACATAAAACATAATATAAAATGTGATATCGTCAAAATTAAACTTAGTAACGAAAATAATTTAATATCTCCATAACCTAGCCCTCCCCTTGATATGAAATATAATGTATGCAAAATTAATATGATAAACAGTGCGTAAAAAATTTGTTCTCGCGTTATTTCAAATAAATAAATGCTACATACTAATATAATAATGAGCATATGATTCGGAATGACAAAATGATGAAAATCATAAATAGATAAAGGTATTAAAAAGATAATTAAGAAGTAATACAAAAGAGGATTTAGTTGAACTGTTGAAAGAATGGGAATAAGAAATAGTATGCCTAAAAGGACTTCACAAATTAATAAACTTATTGGAATATCCTTCTTACAATAACGACATTTACCGCGTAATGCTACATAACTTACAATGGGTATTAAATCTATCGGTTTAAGTGATGTAAAACAGGATTCACAAACAGAACGCTTCGTTAACAAATGAAAGTTCACTTTCTTCACACCCGTAAGTTGATACATATAACTTGCAATGATTGCACCGAATATAAACATTTTGAACATGTTTTTAACTCCTTTTTGATATTAATTAATATACCAAATAACACCTCAATATTTATAATCGCATTTTGTTAGTAAATAGTTCTAATACTTTTAAACGCTTTATAAATCCATTAAAAAAACTTGAAAAACATCTAAAAATAGCATGTGTTTTTCAAGTTTTGTATAATTTTTAAAATTTTAATAACCTAGGGCTAACGCGATAAAAATACCAACTAAACATATAACTACCCAAAGTAATAATAACTTCCAAATAAATTTAACCCAAGTTGTATAAGAAATACCTGCTACAGCTAATCCACCCATTAACGAAGCTGATGTTGGGAAAATACTATTACTTACTGCATCACCATATTGGAAGGCAAGTACAGCCATTTGTCTATTGATATTCAATAAATCAGAAATTGGCACCATTAACGGCATTGTTGTCATTGCTTGACCAGAACCAGATGGGATAAAGAAGTTCAGGACCATTTGTATGATAAACATCATCCCTACCGTAATACTTGCTGGTAAATCTTGAATTGTATTTGTTAAATAATAAACAATTGTGTCGATAATTTTACCATTTTCTAATACAACGACGATTGCTTTAGCGAAGCCAACAATTAATGCTCCAAATAAAATAGACTGCATACCCTCGATTAATGCATCGAAAGTACCGTTAAAACCTAGACCAGCAATAAAACCTGCCAATAATCCGACTAGTAAGAAATTGGCACTCATTTCATTAAATGACCAACCAAATGTAAAAATGCCAAATACGTTAAAACATATTGCACTGACTAATAAAATTAAACAAAACATTTGTCGCTTTGTAAATCTACCAATTTCTTCTTGTGGTTTGATTTGATCTTTTTCTTGTTGCTCTAACTCGTATACTAAACTTTTCTTTGGATTCTTTTTAACTTTTCGAGCGTAAAACATAACGTATGCAATACCTACAATTAATACACAAATATAAATAATTGTTCTAAATTCCCATCCAGAAAAAAGTGGAATTTCTGCAATCTGTTGAGCAACACCAACTGTAAATGGGTTGAGCATTCCGCCTAGAAAGCCAGCAGCAGCACCCATGATAATCATTGCAGCACCTGTCATTGCATCATATCCGACTGCTCTAGCAATCGCTATACCGATTGGAACAAAAATAATCGTCTCTTCAGCTAAACCTATAGAGAAACCAAGCAATGAAAAAATGAACATCGTTAGTGGAATCATTAACTTACCGTTTTTACCAAGCTTATTCATCGCGGCATTAACGCCATTGGTAATGGCACCTGTCTTATGAATAATGCCAAATACACCACCAACTAAAAATATGTAAAAGATAATATCAGCACCACTGATTAATCCTTCAGGTATTGATCTAAATATTTCTAAAAAGCCAGAAGGTTCACTATCTACTAAATGATATGTACCCGAAACAACCTCTTCCCGGTCATTAACAGACTTCCTGTCAAATTCCCCAGAAGGTATAACATAAGTCAGTAAACAACTCATAGCAATAATGAAAAGCAATATAGCATATGTATGAGGATTCTTGAACCTTATAAATTTTCCAACTATATCTTTCAAATTAATCCCCCCCTATTTATAAGTACCATCATACACTATTATCAGAAAATATTGAATATTATATAAAAATCTTCGATTTTGTTCGTGCATGCTTGCCTAGGGTATGGTTCGAGCCTGTAGTCTCTCACTCATACAATTCCCTCAGGCGTCAGCACGTCACAAAATCGTTATTAATACTATCGTTTAACTTTAAAAATTCTTATAAAGTTTTAATACCCTAAAAAATATAAGTTATTGAGATATATGATAGATGATTTAAAATATAGATTGACTAATGCATGGACTATTTAACCAAATTAGATTAAATCTCATAACTATCGAAAATGCAGAGCATATTTTATTTACACCTTACATAATGAATAAGTTGAAAAAAAATAATGTTTCGGAAGAAATTTTAAGTTTAGTACATGAAGGTACCGAACTTGAAGACCTAAAATCTTTAAATATATTATCTGATGAAGAATTATCACGATTAATTAATGAAACAGAACGTTTATTAAAAAATTATCATGATATTGAATTTAATGATAAAATATATAACAATTTTGTAATAGATAAGGATAGTACATCCAATAATTAATTCTTCATAAAAAATATTAGAACATACCTATGCATAAAAAAATGCCGGCAAAGTCGATGAATTTGCCGGCATTTTTATTAATCTTTAAATAATTTTCTTACTTCACTAATAAAGTATAAACTTCCTGTTACAACGAGTAATTCTCCGTCGTATTGTTCAATAAATTGAGGATAGTCTTGAACTTTTTCAATATGGTGGTGCTCTAAATAATCGTATACTGCATCTATTGGTAATGCTTTTGGAAAATCAAATGTTGTTACATAAAATCTATTGGCTATTTCTTCTATGCTATTCATCATTTTCCCTATTGGCTTACCATCTATTGCTGCAAATAATACATCGATTTTTTTGTCTGAATAGTATTGTTTTAATGTATCTACTAACGCATCAATACTTTCTCTATTATGGGCACCGTCTATTAAAATGAGTGGTTCTTCTTGAACTTTTTCAATTCGACCTGACCATGTTGTATGTTCTATCGCATCAATCATTGTATTAAAGTTTAATTGAATCATACCTCTTTGATACATTTCAATAAGCGTTGTAATCGCTAGTGCAGCATTTTCATGCTGATGTTGACCTATCATTTTGAGTTGAATGTTTTCTAATTCATAACTACCATATCGATACGTAAATTCAGTATCATCTGACAGTACATGAAAATCGCGATCTAGTTCTAGACCTTTATTGTAATTTTTCTCAACTACTTCTCTAACGAAATGTAAAGCATCTTTAGGCTTAATGGCATATACAAGCGGAACACTTGGTTTAATGACACCAGCTTTTTCTCTTGCAATATCCATATACGTATCGCCTAAAATATTCGTATGATCTAAACCAATACTTGTTAACACCGTCATTATTGGTTGAAATACATTCGTTGAATCATTTAAAGCACCTAATCCCGCTTCGATGATAACAAAGTCTACAGGATGTACTGTACCAAAATATACAAACATCATTAATGTAATGATTTCAAATTCAGTAGCTGGACCTAAATCAGTTTCAGATTCAAGTCGTTCAGAGATTGGTTTAACAATCTGAACTAACTCAACCAATTCATCATCTGTGATTGGTGTTCCATTAATACTGATTCTTTCATTGAAAGTGACAATAAATGGCGATGTGAAAGTACCGATTTCATAGTTATTAGCTACTAGGGCTTCTCTTAAATAACTGACAGTTGAACCTTTACCATTTGTACCGACTACGTGAACTGCTTGAATCTTTTCTTCAGGATTACCTAATTTGTCGAGCATCCACTTCATTCTTTTAACGCCTGGTTTAATACCGAACTTCGTGCGTTCATGTATCCAGTGTAAACTATCTAAATAATTCATAAGATTTCCTAGCCTTTCAGTTGTTCAATTCTTGCTAATACACCATCATATTTTTCTTGATAATTAACTTTTTTATCTTTTTCTTCGTTAATAATCTTTTCAGGTGCATTTGCAACGAATTTTTCATTGCTTAATTTTTTATTAACACGATCTAATTCTTTTTGCCATTTTTGAAGTTCTTGTTCAAGTCTTTCTATTTCTTTATCCATGTCAATTAAACCTTCTAAAGGTAATACAACTGTCGCACCAAATACAACTTCAGTCATTGCTTTTTCTGGTATATCAACTTTCGTATCAATTACTAACTCACTTGGATTACAGAAACGCATTAAATAATCTTTATTGTCTAAAAGTTGTTTTTTCACTGTTTCATCTTTAGCTTCAATGTGAATTGGTACTTCTTTAGACATTGGCGTATTCACTTCACGACGTGCTTGTCTTACAGATTTAATGATTTCAACTAATAGTTGCATAGATACTTTACTATTTTCATTTGATAATTCTGGTCTTACTTCTGGCCATGAAGCTTGAATAATTGTTTCACCTTCATGTGGTAATGCTTGCCAAATATGTTCTGTTACGAATGGCATTAATGGATGAAGCATACGCATTGTTTGATCTAACGTATAAGCCAATACTGAACGTGTCATTTGCTTTTTAGCTTCGTCATCACCATTCATTGGTATTTTACTCATTTCGATATACCAATCACAGAATTCATCCCAAATGAAGTTATATAATACACGACCAACTTCACCGAATTCATATTTATCACTTAAATCCGTAACGTTCGCAATTGTTTCATTTAAACGTGTAAGAATCCATTCATCTGCAACTGATTTTTCACCAGATAAATCTATATCTTCAAATTTGAAATCTTCACCGATATTCATAATGCTGAAACGAGACGCATTCCAAATTTTATTGATAAAGTTCCATACCGCTTCAACTTTTTCAGTAGAATAGCGTAAGTCATGACCTGGAGATGAACCAGTAGCTAAGAAGTATCTTAAACTATCTGCACCATATTCATCAATTACATCCATTGGGTCAACACCGTTACCAAGTGATTTACTCATTTTACGGCCATCTTCAGCTCTTACTAAACCATGTAATAAAACGTCATTGAATGGCTTTTTACCAGTAAATTCTAGACCTTGGAAAATCATTCTTGATACCCAGAAGAATATAATATCATATCCTGTTACTAACGTATTAGTTGGATAGTAACGTTTGAAATCTTCATTGTTTTCATCTGGCCAACCTAATGTTGAGAATGGCCATAATGCAGAACTAAACCATGTATCTAGAACATCTTCATCTTGAGTCCAGTTCTCGATATCTGCTGGAGGTTCTTCACCAACGTAAGTTTCGCCTGTTTCATTATGGTACCATGCTGGGATTTGATGACCCCACCATAATTGTCTTGAAATTGTCCAGTCACGAATGTTTTCCATCCATCTATTGAATGTTCCTTCAAAACGTTCTGGTACAAAATTAATACGACCATCTGTATCTTGATTGTCTAATGCTTGTTTAGCTAATGGTTCCATTTTAACAAACCATTGTGTAGATAAATAAGGTTCTACTACTGCGCCACTTCTTTCTGAGTGACCAACAGAATGAACATGTTCTTCTATTTTGATTAATTCGCCAGTTTCTTTTAGGTCTTCGATTAATTGTTTACGGCATTCAAAACGATCTAAACCATTATATTTACCAGCAAGCTCATTCATTGTACCGTCTTCATTCATAACATTGATTTTTTCAAGTTGATGTCTTTCACCAATTTCGAAGTCATTAGGGTCATGAGCTGGTGTAACTTTCATTGCACCACTACCGAATTCAATATCAACATAGTCATCACCAATAATCGGTAATTCACGGCCAATAATCGGTAAGATAACGGATTTACCAATTAAATGTTTGTAACGATCATCATTTGGGTTAACAACGATTGCTGTATCACCTAACATCGTTTCAGGACGTGTCGTTGCAATTTCAATTGCGCCTTCTCCGTCTTTAAAAGGATATTTAATATGATAGAAATGACCTGTAATATCTTCGTGAATAACTTCAATATCAGAAATAGCTGTTTTAGTTTGTGGATCCCAGTTAATAATTCTTTCACCACGATAGATAAGACCTTTGTTATACATATCAACAAATACTTTCTTAACTGCTTGAGATAAGCCTTCATCTAACGTAAAACGTTCACGGCTATAGTCTAATCCTAAACCTAATTTAGCCCATTGAGCTCTAATAAAGTCAGCATATTCTTCTTTCCATGACCAAGCATGCTCAAGGAATTTTTCTCTTCCTAAATCATGTCTTGTTAAACCTTGTTCTCTTAACTTACCTTCAACTTTAGCTTGAGTCGCAATACCTGCATGGTCCATACCTGGTAAATACAATGTGTCATAGCCTTGCATTCTCTTCATTCTTGTTAAAATATCTTGCAAAGTCGTATCCCATGCATGACCTAAATGCAACTTCCCTGTTACGTTTGGTGGTGGAATAACAATTGTATATGTTTCCTTTTCTTTATTTTCACCTGGCTTGAAATAATTATGATCTAACCAAAATTGATAACGGCCTTCTTCAACCTTTTTAGGGTTATACTTAGGTTCCATTTCCATTAAAATCACTCCCTTTATAATATAAAAAACCCGTCCTAATAAATAGGACGGGTTAAACCGTGGTACCACCTAAATTCAATATAATCACTTATATTGCACTCTAACGATTATCGCTCGCACACGCATTAACCTACTTAGTTTCAATTAACGTTCAATTTAAGGCTACCTTCAATCATCATTAATATGCATTTACACCAACCATGCACTCTCTATCATTAATCAATGATTTACTCTTCCTTGATAAATATTCGATTACTTTAATAATATAAGCAGAATCCATATAAGTCAATATTGATTCAATTTAATTTCCATATTTTCTAGCTCGAGCTGTTAAGAATATTTTAATTAACGGTGCAACGATCAACAGAATAAAGAATATCCTAAATATATGATAACTTGATATCATCGCAACATCTCCACCAGTTTCTAATGCTACAACGATAATTTGAGCCATACCACCAGGTGCTGCACTTAAGAATAAGTCGTTTATATTGTCGTCTATAAATAACTCAAATACAAAAACTAGTACAAATGCACCAATAATCAGTGATACATTTTGAAATGCGATAGCAAATATCGTTTTTCTCGTTAAATTATTGATTAAATCTGATATTTGAACACCAATTCTTATACCAAATAATACTTGTGCAACGACAATGATTGGATAATCCAATGAAAAGATTTGTCCCGTATATAAATTCCATACTAATAATACAAATATCGGTGCAAGTAATTGTGGCACAGGCACTTTCAATTTATAGAATATAAAATATAAAGCGATGATACCGATTAGTAGCACAAATAGACCTGTGAAATCTAACGCTGTGAATATAGATGGTGCCTTTTCAATTTGTCCTGACGCGGTACCATCATTACCATAAATGGATGAAATAATTGGAACTAATATTACGACAAACATGATTCGAGATGTTTGTGTCAGTGTAACAATTAACAAATCTGCTTTTTTATTTTCTTCAGCCATAATAACCATCTGACTTAAAGCACCTGGAATTGCACTTAACAATGCCGTTTCGAAAGTCACATTTGCAATTTTTCTAAACGCTATTGATACAATTAACGCAAGTATTAAGATAAATACTGACATTAATATAATTTGTAGCCATTCATCTTTAATATCATGAAGGACAGTAGGCGTAAATGTTGAGCCCATTTGTATCCCTAATATCAATAACCCGATATTACCTAACCATACTGGCCATTTAATCGTGCGTTTTAATACTTTAATCAATATTAAACTCGCAAATATAGGTCCAAACATCCAAGGTAATATCATGTGAATACTTTGTAACACAAAACCGAGTATAATGGCTAACAAGCATACAAATACAATGTTCCATTTATTTCTATTCATGATTAACACCTCAAAAAGATTATATCATTTATGTTTCTATATTTTGAGGTAAGTTTTATTCGTTTGTAATTCTTTCTAATGCTGTATCAAAAGCTTGAATTGTTTTTTCAATATCTTCTTTAGTATGCGCAGTAGATAGGAATGTACCTTCAAATTGTGAAGGTGGTAAGAATACGCCCTCTTGAGCCATTTCTCTATACATTTTGCTGAATAGTTCTAAATCTGATGAGTTCGCTTCATCAAAGTTAGTTACAGGTCCTTCATTTAAGAAATAACCGATCATTGAACCTGCACGATTAACCGTAATCGGAACAGAATGTTTCGCAAACACTTCTTTTAGACCTTTTTCAAGTAAATCTCCAAGTTCATTAAAGTATTGATAGCTTTCTTCAGTTAATTCACTTAGTGTTGCGTAACCACTTGTCATTGCTAACGGGTTACCTGAAAGTGTACCTGCTTGATATACATTACCGACTGGTGCTATTTCTTCCATAATTTCTCTCTTACCACCGAATGCTCCAACTGGTAGTCCGCCACCTATAACTTTACCTAAACATGTTAAATCAGGTGTTACACCAAAGTAACCTTGCGCACAATTATAGCCAACTCTAAATCCAGTCATGACTTCATCGAAAATAAGTAATGAGCCATATTCTTTCGTAATATCGCGTAAACCTTCTAAGAAGCCTTCAACTGGTGGCACGACGCCCATGTTACCAGCAACTGGTTCAACTATAACGCCTGCAATATCTTCACCAAAGTGTTCAAACGCAACTTTTACAGCTTCAATATCATTATATGGTACAGTTACAGTATTTTTAGCTGTGCCTTCTGGTACACCAGGAGAATCTGGTAAACCTAAAGTTGCAACACCAGAACCTGCTTTAATCAATAATGAATCACTATGACCGTGATAGCATCCTTCAAATTTCAATATCTTATTTCTGCCAGTATATCCTCTAGCAAGACGTAAAGCAGCTAATGTCGCTTCTGTACCTGAAGAAACCATTCTTACCATTTCAATAGATGGCACACGTTCAATAACAAGTTTAGCCATTTTATTTTCAAGTTCAGTTGATGCACCGAATGAAGTTCCTTTATCAACTGCTTCATGTAATGCAGCTTTTACTTTTTCATGTGTATGACCTAGAATTAATGGTCCCCAACTTAACACATAATCAATGTATTCATTACCATCTACATCATAAATTTTAGATCCTTGTCCGTGGTCCATAAAAATCGGTGGTGTATCTACTGATTTAAAAGCACGTACTGGACTATTTACGCCTCCTGGCATTAAATTTACGGCTTCACCATAGGCATTTATTGAACGTTCATATCTCATATTAGTAGTCTCCTCCGTCTAAATATTTACAAATATCTTTAGCAAAATAAGTAATAATCATGTCAGCTCCAGCACGTTTCATTGACGTCATTTGTTCCATCACGATTTTTTCTTCATCAATCCAGCCATTTAATGCAGCTGCTTTTGTCATACTGTATTCTCCACTTACATTGTATGCAACAATTGGTAAGTCTGATCGATTACGAACATCTCTAATGATATCTAAATAGCTAAGTGCTGGTTTAACAATCATCATGTCGCAACCTTCTTTAATATCACTTTCTAATTCTCTGAATGCTTCTAATCGATTACTTGGATCCATTTGATAAGTCTTACGATCACCAAATGAAGGTGCCCCTTCTGCTGCTTCTCTGAATGGACCATAGAAACTAGATGCGTATTTAATACCATAACTCATAATAGGAATATTTATAAATCCGGCTTGATCTAAGCCCTCTCTAATTTCAGCGACAAATCCGTCCATCATATTACTTGGCGCAATAATATCTGCCCCAGCTTTAGCTTGTGATACAGCTGTTTTTACAAGTAATTCTAATGATTGATCGTTATCTACATCTTTTGTTTCTTCGTTTATTACACCGCAATGTCCGTGGTCTGTATATTCACATAAACATGTATCCGCAACAACTAACATATCTGGGAATTTACTTTTAGATAATCGTGTTGCTTTTTGTATAATACCATCATCAATAAAAGCACCTGTTCCACAAGCATCTTTCTCATTTGGTATACCAAAGAACATAACACCTCTAATGCCTAAATCATAAGCTTCTTTAAGCTCTTGTTCTAATAAGTTTAAACTTAATTGATAAATACCTGGCATTGAAGATATTTCGTTTTTAATATTATCTTCTTCAATTACAAAAATCGGATATATTAAATCTGATTTATGAACATACGTTTCTTTCACCATATTTCTCATTACTTGAGATGATCTAAGTCTTCTATGTCTATCAAATTTCATGATTTTACCTCTTTCAAAATTGTATTTATCATGCCTTCTAATGTGTATTCTTCTGCTACTTTAGAAGGTTGATGATATGTATTTAACTTTCGCTCTGTTATCGCACCAATTACATAAACTTCAACTGAGCCCGGAATTCGATTATAGTTATCAAAATAACTAGAAACAGCTGATGAACTTGAAAAAGTAACATGCGTTATTTCTTGCTGTTGTATCAGTTCATGTACTTTTCTAACATTTTCTATATTTGTAACAGGCTCATAAAGATGCAGAACTTGTACTTGATTATCCCATTTCATAAGTTCTTTCGCCAGTTTATCTCTAGCTTGTTTACTACACGGGATTAATATAGATTGATTTGTGAACTGATCTTTAAATTCATGTAATAAACCTTCTTGAGTAAATGAATCTGGCATTAAATCCACTGGGATGTTGTACTGATCTGCTACTTTTTTTGTTTTTGTACCGATAACTGCTATACGATCGACTTCTATTTGATTTAAATATGGTTCAAATATTTTGATCGCATTTACAGACGTAAAAATAAGCCAATCATAGTGTGGTTTTAAACAAGATTGTTCAAATTTGATAGGAACAATATCAATGAACGGATAATGACGAATTTCGACATCTTCACGTTGAACAGTTCTTGTACTTGTAACCACAATGATTGGCTTCATGTTAACGACTCCTTATTATGCTTCTTCGTTCAATTTCTTAATGATTTCATATGCACCTTGTGCTTTTAGTTCTTCAGAAACTTGTTTACCTATTTCAACAGGGTCAGTTCCTTTTATTGTTGATTCATATCTTTCTTTACCGTCTGGAGACATGATTAAACCTGTAAATGAAATTTCATCATTTTCAAGTGTTGCGTAACCAGCTATTGGCACTTTACAACTACCATCCATTTCATTTAAGAATGTTCTTTCACACGTTACACATGTTTCAACATTCTCATCATGAACTGATTTAAGAATATCTAATAATTCTTGATCATCACTTCGACATTCGATACCTAGTGCACCTTGCCCTATAGCAGGTACCATCGTATCTTCTTGTAAATATTCAGTAACGATATCATCACTCCAGCCCATACGTTTTAATCCAGCTGCAGCAAGTATAATCGCATCGAAGTCTTCAGTTTCTAATTTATTTAAGCGTGTATCAATATTTCCACGAATCCACTTAATTTCTAAATGAGGATATTTTGCTAATAATTGTGCACCACGTCTTAATGAACTTGTACCAACAATACTACCTGGTTTCAAATCTGCAAGTTTGACATGGTTATTTGCGATATATGCATCAAATGGATTTTCACGTTCTGGAATACATCCTAATGTTAATTCACCAGGTAATTCACTTGGAACATCTTTTAAGGAATGAATAGCAAAGTCAATTTCATGATTGAATAATGCTTGTTGTATTTCCTTAACGAATAATCCTTTACCGCCAACTTTAGATAATTGAACATCAATAATTTTGTCACCTTTTGTAACGATTTCTTTAATTTCAATATCTAAATCTGGGTGTTTTTCTTTTAGTTTATCTATAAATTGCTGACTCTGCGTCATAGCTAATTTACTTTTTCTTGAACCTACAATAATTTTACGCATAATTTCCTCCACCATTGTTTAGTTAAACCATTGATGAAATCCTGAAAATTTTGAGACCACCAAATAATTTATCATACACACGAGAAACATCATAATATTTGCTATAACTAACGTTTTTGTGTTGATTGATTTTCTTACTCTTAAAAATAAATAAATACCATAAAGTAGTAAGACAATTAAGGAACCGACTACTTTACTATCAACCCATATTTCACTACCAATTATAATAAGTCCCCATTGAATGCCAAGTATTAAACTAATTAATAAGACTAAAAATCCTACTAATGTAAATCTAAATACATTTTGTTCTAATTGGTCAATACTGCCCATTCTAAAGAACTTTTGATTAAATTTTTTCTCTTTTAAATTTTTTCTTTGTAACAAATACAAAATTGCATGTGATGTACTCAATGCAAAAAGAACATAGCTTAAAATAGCTAAAGAAATATGTATTAAAAGTAATTCATTCATTATATTTGCAGCAGTATTTTCTGTGTCATACTGTTCTGGTCTAAATGTATGAATAACTAAAAATACAAATCCAATCAAATTGATAATAAAGACTGTTAAATCTGTGGATTTAAAATAATTTAAAACTAATGAAACAGTGATAATCATCCATGTATAAAAATAAAATCCTTCGAAAATTGTAAGTACAGGGAATTGTTTAGTTGTAAAAATATACATGCACAAAAAGATTGTTTGAAAAATCCAAACAATCCCTAGCGCATAATACCCAAACTTTCTAACTTTAGAATTCTTTTGAATAAAGTCATAAAAATAGCACCCTAAACAAATCATGTAAATAATTAATACTATTTCATGCAAACGTACAGAAATTACATCTTGCATAGCATCACCATTATTTTGTATTAAGATTCAACTGTTTTAGGAGACAATTGATCTTGTTTTAATTCTTTCTTAGTTTCATTTATTCGCTCAACTTCACTTGAGATATTGAAGATTTCTTGGAATAATTCTAATTTTTCTTTTGATTTTTTGTCCGTTGATAATTCTTTTGCTTGTGTAATCGGATCTTTTAATAGTTGATTGACGATACTCTTCATGTGTTTAGAAATAACTTTACGCTCTCTGTCAGTCATATCAGGAAGCTTTCTTTCAACACTCATCATTGTATCTTGTTGTATATGTGATGCTTTATCTCTTAATGCCGTAATGATTGGCACAACACCTAACATATTTACCCATTCATCGTGTTTATCAATTTCTTTAGCAATTAATAATTCAATTTCACGTGCTGCTTGTTCACGTTCAGCTAAATTAGCATCAACAAGTCCGTTTAAATCATCCACGTCATAATTAAACATTGAATCTAAATCATTTACACCTGGGTCTATATCTCTAGGTACCGCAATATCAATTAATACTAACGGCTTATTTCTTCTAAAACGCTCTACATCACGCATCATATCTTTAGTTAATACATAATGTTCCGCACTAGTAGAACTGATCACAATATCAGCTTCCATTAATGAACATTGTAATTCATTGATGCTTTTCGCTACACCTTTATACTGCATCGCAAGAGATTCCGCTTTTGCTACTGTACGGTTTAAAACAGTGATGTCTTTAACGCCACTACCATTTAAATTCGCAACAGCTAACTCAGCCATTTCCCCTGCACCAATGATTAATGCTTTCTTATTATCTAATTTACCTAAAACTTTTTTAGATAATTCAACAGCTGCATAAGAAACTGAAACAGCATTTGACGCAATATCAGTCTCATGATGCGCACGTTTAGCTAAAGTAATTGCTTGTTTAAACAGACGGTTAAACATCGTTCCGGTTGTAACCTCTGTTTGAGCAATTTGAAATGCGTCTTTCATTTGACCTAGAATTTGAGTCTCTCCTAGAACCATAGAGTCTAATCCAGAAGTTACTCTGAATAAATGTTCCACTGCGTCATTCTCAGTTAAAACATTTGTATATTGTTTAATTGTATCTAAAGATTGATCAAACCAATCTGCTAAAAATGACTGAATATAATATTTACCAGTGTGAATTTGATCTACAACAGCATATACTTCAGTTCTATTACAAGTCGATAAGATTACACATTCTAATATAGATTTTTGATTGTTTAGTGTTACAAGCGCATTCTCAATTTCTTGATCATTAAAAGCTAGTTTTTCACGCATTGCAACATCTGCAGTCTTATAGTTTACGCTTACTACAACAACATGCACTTCTAACGCCCCCATTAATTTATGTCCAATGTCTAAATTATAACATTTCTAATCTAGAAATGTGAGTAATTTGTTTAAATAAATTGTGACAATAATGCCCAAATATTGTCTGTCTTATCTTTGTTTAAAGATGAGTAACTAATCAATTTATCTTCAGGATCTAATTCTAAGGTTTGTCTAATGATTTTTAAATGCTTTTGTACTTTACCTTTAGGAATTTTATCCTCTTTAGTCGCAATGACTATAGTTGGTATTTCAAAATGTTTCAGATAGTTATACATCAACACATCATCTTGAGTCGGTTTATGTCTAATATCAACTAATTGAATTACACATCTTAATGCTTCTCTAGTTGTTAAATACTGCTCAATCATTTTACCAAACTGTTCTCTTTGTTTTTTACTAACTTTAGCATATCCATAACCTGGCACATCTACAAAGATAAGTTGCTCATCGATATTAAAGAAGTTTAATGTTTGTGTCTTACCTGGTTTCGATGACGTTCTTGCAACTTTTTTTCTTGAAATTAACGTATTGATAAATGTTGATTTCCCAACATTTGAACGTCCGCTAAGTGCTATTTCTGGCAAACCAGTCTCAGGATATTGTTTTGGATCTACTGCACTGATTATAATATCTACATTATTCGGATTAATTTTCATCGTTTTCTCCTACAAGTTTGTTTCTTTTATTATATCTTATCTTACTTATATTTTAAACACAGTAACGATAGGTCTATCAAATCACTTTTAAACATTAAAGAAGGCTGAGACAGTTAATAACATGTCTCAGCCTTTATAATCATATGTGATTATGCTGATGTTTTTTCATCATTGATTAAATTACCTTCACTATCATATAAGTTTGGTAATTTATGATCTCTAATTGTATCTTCAGTAATAACTACCTTACTTACATCAGAGCTAGATGGAATATCAAACATAATATCGATTAAAGCTTCTTCAATAATTGAACGAAGTCCACGTGCACCTGTTTTACGTTCTATTGCTAATTCACTAATAGCCGTAAGTGCTTGTTCATCAAATTGTAGTTCAACATCATCTAATTCAAGCATCTTAGTATATTGTTTAACTAACGCATTCTTAGGTTGCGTTAAAATATTTTTCAATGCATCAACATCTAATGTTTCAAGGTTAGCTACAATTGGAATTCTACCAATAAATTCAGGAATTAAACCATATGCCTGTAAATCTTCTGGTCTAATTTGTGATAATAATGATTCTTCGTCACTAATTTCATCACCTGAACTACTAAAGCCGATAACTTTTTCACCAAGTCTACGTTTAATAACTTCATCAATACCATCAAAGGCACCACCAAGGATAAATAGAATATTTGTTGTATCTATTTGAATAAACTCTTGGTTTGGATGCTTTCTTCCACCTTGTGGCGGTACACTTGCTGTCGTACCTTCTAAGATCTTAAGTAACGCTTGTTGTACACCTTCACCAGATACATCACGTGTAATTGACGTATTCTCTGATTTACGTGCAATCTTATCAATTTCATCCACGTAAATGATACCTTTTTCAGCACTTTCAACATCGAAATCTGCTGCTTGGATTAATCTTAATAATATATTTTCAACGTCTTCACCAACGTAACCTGCTTCAGTTAAACTTGTTGCATCTGCAATTGCAAATGGTACATTTAATGATTTAGCTAACGTTTGTGCAAGCAATGTTTTACCACTACCAGTAGGTCCGATTAATGCAATATTACTTTTCTGTAATTCAACACCATCTTCGCTTTCAGAAGGTTGTTGTACACGTTTATAATGATTATAAACAGCTACAGCTAATGATTTTTTCGCATTTTCTTGACCGATAACATAATCATTTAATTGTTCCATAATTTCTTTAGGTGTAGGAACATCAGTAAACTGTTCTGGTTCTTGTGACTTTAATTCTTCCTCTACAATTTCAGAACATAATTCTATACATTCATTACAAATATATACGCCACTACCAGCAACAAGTTTTTTAACTTGATCCTGTTCTTTACCACAAAAAGAACATTTTAAGTTTTCTTCACCATCGTTAAATTTAAACATTTTTACACCCCTATTCTTTTTAGACTATACTAAATGTTTTTTACTTTTTCAAATTAAACGGACTAAAAAAGAATAGTAGCAGAAATATTCTGCTACTATAGTTACTTTAATACCGAATAATTATTATTCTCCAGCTGATTCAGCTACTAATAAATCGATAACTTTTTGGATTTTAAGGTCATTAACTAAAATATCGTTATTACCTAATGTTGCTTTAATATCCTCAACAGATAATCCAAATTGTTCGCTCATTTTAGCGAATTCAGCTTCAACATCTGCATCAGATACTTCGATATTCTCTGCATCAGCAATAGCTCTTAAAGTTAAATTAGTTTTAACGCGTTTTTCAGCATCTTCTTTCATTTGTGCTTTAAGTTCTTCTTCTGATTGACCTGAGAATTGATAGTATAACTCAAGGTTTAAACCTTGTTGAGAAATACGTTGTTCAAATTCTTGCATCATACGATCTAATTCTGTATTAATCATAGCTTCTGGAATATCAACTTTTGCATTGTCAGTAGCTTTTGTAATAGCTTCTTCTTTTTCAGTTGCTTCTGCTTGATTAACTTTAGCTTCTTCTAAGTCTTTACGTAATTTTTCTTTATATTCATCAACTGTGCTAACTGATTCATCAAGTTCTTGTGCTAACTCGTCATCTAATTCTGGAATTTCTTTAGATTTTACTTCGTTAACTTCACATTTGAAAGTAGCTTCTTTACCAGCTAATTCTTCAGCGTGGTATTCTTCTGGGAATGTGACAACAACATCTTTGCTATCGTTAGCTTTAAGACCGATTAATTGTTCTTCAAATCCAGGGATGAATGATCCAGAACCAATTTCAAGATCATAACCTTCTGCTTGACCACCTTCGAAAGCTTCACCATCAACATAACCATCAAAGTTAATGTTAACAACGTCTCCTTCAGCGATTTCGCCTTCTTTAACTGTTAATTCAGCTTGACGGCTTACTGCATCTTCAATTGCTTGATTGAATTCTTCGTCAGTTACTTCACGATCTTGTTTCTCGATTGAAAGACCTTTATAGTCTCCTAATTCAACTTCTGGTTCAACAGTTACAGTTGCTTCAAAGATAAGTTCTTTACCTTTTTCCATTTGTGTAACGTCGATTTCTGGACGATCAACTGGGTTGATTTCTGCCTCTTCTACTGCATTACCATATGCTTCAGGTAAAATGAAATCTAAAGCATCTTGGTATAATGATTCAACACCAAATCTTTGTTCAAATAATGGTCTTGGCATTTTACCTTTACGGAAACCAGGTACATTAATTTGTTTAACAACTTTTTTGAATGCTTTGTCTAATCCTTTATCTACTTCTTCTTTAGGAACCGTAACAGTTAATAAACCTTGGTTACCTTCTTTCTTTTCCCATGTTGCTGTCATGAATAAAAACCTCCGTGATTATCCTAATTTTATAAATTTTCAACTCTTTAATTATAACATAGCTTTCTAATGTTTCAACTATAGTGTTTATATTCATTGCAATTTTTGAATGACTTCAATGAATATGTCCCAATCTTGTTGAGTCACACTTTCGTAGTTAGCGTCTATATTAAAACGTTCTGATAAAAGTTTCAAGTAACATGCAACTAAAACATCATCATTTATATCATTTAGTGTAATTGGATACATAATAATGGCATGTTGGTTTAATAAACTTTTAGCTAACTCTATAGATGCTGGGCTATCAATTTCAAGTTGATCAATTACTTTAGGAATGATATTTTGTGTAAAATTTGTTCTTTCTATACCAGGTAATTCAGTCGGTATAACAGTAATATTCTCATCTATTTTATTGAATTTAACTTCAGCTGACCATTCACTTAATCTTAAATATTCTAATATTAAACTTTGCACATTAGGATGCAATACTTCATTCTCAATAATTTGAGCTAAAGTTAAATTAAATATACCTAAGTGATGATCAATTAAATCTATAAGTAGATTAATTTGTTCTTCAAATTGTGTTTCTTGAAATGTTCTCAATACCTCTGAAGCTTTCAACTGTCTTTGGTTTAACTTTTCTTTAGCCATATCTTGTATAGGTAGCAATACCATTCTCGTAGCATGTTCGATATTTTCATCTTTAATTTGATTAATAATTTCAACTACCGTTTGATATTGTTCTAGAAAGTATAAACTTTCTACAAAATAAATAACTATTTTGTCATAGAATGGATGACCTTGATTGAGCAATATACTCGCTTCTTCTCGCAATTCAAGATAGTAACGGCAAGATTTTAAGACTTCACATTTCTTTATTGATAGGTCATCATCCATCTCAAAATGTTGCTCATACGTTTCAAACAATTCATACGCTTCATCAAATTGTTCATTTCGAATCGCAAGATTAATATTGTTAACCAGTTGTTTTTTTAATTTTGGAAATGGAATAATTTCACTCAAGGTTACTCACCTCTTCTGTATATACCATCTATAATTAGACTACTCCATGTTTCATAATTCTTATGATTCAACAATTCTGTTTGATCAGCCCACTTAATTTTTAAAGTGTCTGTTTCAACTGCTTCAACGCTAGATTTATTAACTTTTAATTTAAAAACAACACCAATATGAACTTTACCTACTTCATCTTGATCATCATTTATAAATCCAATTAACTCCATGTTAGCTACATCTTGTTTGTTTAAACCAACTTCTTCTTCAAGTTCTCTAGCAGCATTCTCTCTGATTACCTCTTCAACTGTTACAGCTTCAGGGACATCATTCATATGACCGCCTACTCCTATTGAACTTAAACCATGTAATCGGCTTTCGCCACCACCAGTTAATCTTTCATACACAAGTACTTCGTCGTCCTCATTTTCTAATATACAATATGAAATAAGTTGTTTATATGAAGGATCTTCTTCCATATCGCCACGACGTTTTGTTTCAAATTGACTAATTGTTTCATAAATATATTTAGTTTCTTCATCTTGAATAGATTTAAACCCATCAAATTGATAAGCTTCGTCTTTAAATATTAATTTACGTGGTACTACTGTAATCATTTCATCAAATTTAGACATAATAGACTCCTTATTCTTATTTCTACACTATTTTATCAAAGCGAATTTGAAGCGTAAAGAAGACGCACTTTCTACTATATTATTTCATAAAAAAAGCCATCAATAAAGTTAATAACTTTATTGACAGCTTATACAACAATGAAATGCAATTATTTAGCTAAAGCGTCTTTAGCTTTAGTAGCTAATTCAGCAAATGCTTTTTCGTCTGAAATAGCGATTTCAGAAAGCATTTTACGGTTAATTTCAATACCAGCTACTTTAAGACCATTCATTAAACGGCTATAGCTGATGTCGTTTTGACGAGCTGCCGCATTAATACGTGCAATCCATAATTTACGGAATTCACGTTTTTTCTGACGACGGTCACGGTAAGCGTAGTTACCAGATTTCATAACTTGTTGCTTAGCAACTTTATATAATGTATGTTTTGAACCAAAGTAACCTTTAGATAATTTTAAAACTTTTTTACGACGAGCTCTCGTCACTGTTCCACCTTTAACACGTGGCATGATAATTCCTCCTTAAAATGGACCATTAGTCCGCTATGTTTATTATTTTACGTACGTTAACATTTGTTTAACTCGTTTAGTATCTGATTTAGAAACTAATGAAGCTTTACGCAATTTACGTTTTGCTTTTGTAGATTTGTTTGCGAATAAGTGTGAAGTGAACGCTCTAGAACGTTTTAATTGACCTGAACCAGTTCTTTTAACACGTTTTGCTGCTCCACGATGAGTTTTCATTTTAGGCATTGAGATTTCCTCCTATAATTTCGGTTTATTTGTCGTTTGAAATTGGCGCTAACATTAAGAACATTGAACGCCCTTCCATTTTAGGTCTTTGTTCAACTGTTGCTATGTCTTTACAAGATTCTGCAAAGCGTTCTAACACACGTTGACCAATTTCTTTATGCGTGATCGCACGACCTCTAAATCTAATCGATACTTTAACTTTATCTTCTTTAGATAAGAATTTTTGAGCATGTTTCAATTTAGTTTCGAAGTCATGTTCTTCGATAGTTGGACTTAATCGAATTTCTTTAACATTGACTACTTTTTGTTTCTTACGCATTTCTTTTTCTTTCTTCTGCTGTTCGAATTTGTATTTACCGTAATCCATAATTCTTGCAACAGGTGGTTTAGCATTAGGCGCTACGATTACAACGTCTAAATCTACTCGTTCAGCCATTTCAAGGGCTTCATATTTAGATTTAACACCAATTTGCTCACCATCTTGGCCAATTAGGCGAAGTTCTTTTGCACGAATTTTGTCGTTAACTTGAGTCTGATCTTTAGCTATGGTTGACACCTCCTAGAATTTTACGAAGTCGTCCAAGAAAAAAAGAACGAATGCATAATGCACCCGTTCTCATCCATAAACTTTAAAGGTTTATTGTACCTGCTAACTGCTTTACGCGTCACTACAGGTGAGAAGCGGGTATGCTTCTACTTGGTCCGTTTCGTATTCAACAAAACTTATCTTACCAATTATAAACCCTTATGTCAATGTTTATTTAATATTCTTTTCAAATTCTTTCATATCCACATCTTGACTTAAGTCAACTTTATCAAGTGGAATCATTTTAGTTCTATATTTTAGTTTATGGAAAATATAAAACGCTAAAAATACAGGAATACCCATATAAGTAATAAAGAATCTTCTTGGTTCGAATTCACCAGTTTGGATGAAATCAACATCTTGTCCTACGATTACAATCGCACATAAAGCAAATGCGAACAATGGACCAAATGGGAACCATTTAGCTTTATATTTTAATTTAGTCTTATCATAATCTTGTAGATCAAATGCTCTTCTAAATCTATAATGGCTGATTGCGATTCCTAACCATGCAATAAAGCCTGTCATACCTGAAGCAGCGATAATATATTCGTATGCGCCACCACTTAAATGCTCAATTGCAAATATAAGTATAACAACTACTGCTGTTGCAAATAATGCTGTGTATGGAACACCTGATTTATTTGTTTTTGAAAATACTGGTGATGCTAATTTATCTTTACTCATTGAGAATAGCATTCTAACTGAAGCATACATACCAGAGTTACCTGCTGATAATACTGAAGTTAAAATAACAGCATTCATAAATGAAGCAGCAAATGCTAAACCGGCATTCTCAAATACTAGTGTAAATGGTGATTTCGCAATTTCGTCTCCACCCATTAAGTTTGGATTTGTATAAGGAATAATCATACCAATTACAAAGATTGCTAAAATGTAAAATAATAAAATTCTCCAGAATACTTGTTTAATCGCTTTAGGTACTGCTCTTTCAGGATTTTCAGATTCTCCAGCTGTAATACCAATTAACTCAGTACCTTGGAATGAGAATCCTGCAACTAAGAATACACCTAATACAAGTAAGAATGTATTAACGTTCGAGTCACCTAAGAATGGTGCATCACCTGCTACAAAGTTATCAAATCCTAAGTATTCGCCACCTAGTAAACCAAATATCGTTAATAAACCTACACCAATGAAAATAATTACTGTAGCTACTTTAATAAATGCAAACCAGTATTCACTTTCCCCGTATACTCTAACTGAAAGTGCATTAAGGCCAAATATGATAACCATAAAAATGACACTCCATAACCATGATGGAATGATTTCTAGTGGTTCCCAGTAACTCACAACTTGAGATGCAATTGTAATATCAGCTGCAACTGTAATAACCCAGTTAAACCAATAGTTCCATCCCAATGCAAATCCTAGTGAAGGATCGACAAATCGAGTTGCGTAAGTACTAAAAGAACCTGAGACTGGTAAATAAGTCGCCATTTCTCCTAATGATGTCATAAGGAAGAAGACCATCAAGCCAACTATTGCATATGCTAGTAATGCACCACCCGGTCCAGCATCTCTAATGGCTCCGCCAGAAGTCATAAATAAACCTGTACCAATACAACCACCGATGGCTATCATAGAGATATGTCTATCTTTGAGTTTCCTTTGAATATTGTTCGTTGATTTTTCTTGATTCATTGCTATTTCCTTTCTCCATTCCACAATCGAGCCACTAAAAAAGTCGCATATCTCAAGAGATATGCGACCGATATATGAACATTCCATACAAATTGGTAGCACATCACTTAGTGTGACAGTCCAGTATCTATTAAACACTGACCCAACAAATCATATTATGGATATGATTCGTTTCGGCGATGCACCCTTTCATTATTTCAACATACGCGCCATTTCGCTTCTGAATAATTACTCTTGAACATCGCAACCTCTAACTCATTACTGAGGAATATTTAATTAAATTTCACTATTAAAACTATACCCGATGATTCTAGAAATTTCAATAGGCTATTACTTTTTTAGTCGAATTTCATCCACAATATTCCAGATGAATTCGTCTTTTTCAACTGTTTTTGAATCTTTTGATCCGTATCGACGTACATTTACTTCTTGGTTTTCTACTTCTTTATCACCGACAACGATTTGGTACGGTATTTTTTTCATTTGAGCTTCACGAATTTTATATCCCATTTTTTCGTTACGGTCGTCAATATGAACACGTACACCTTGAGATTTTAATTCATCGTTTAATGCTCTTGCATAATCGTAATGTAAGTCAACATTTACAGGTATAATTTCCACTTGTTTTGGTGCTAACCAAAGTGGGAATGCACCTTTAGTTTCTTCTATTAAGAATGCAGTAAATCTTTCCATAGTAGAAATTACGCCTCTATGAATAACAACTGGACGATGTTCTTCACCATCATTACCGATATAAGTTAAATCAAATTTTTGTGGTAATAAGAAATCTAATTGAGCAGTAGATAGTGTTTCTTCTTTACCCATTGCTGTTTTAACTTGAACGTCTAATTTAGGACCATAGAACGCCGCTTCACCGATTGCTTCTTCATATGGTAAAGCCATTTCATCGATTACTTCTTTAAGAACCGCTTGTGCTTTATTCCACATTTCGTCATCGTCAAAGTATTTTTCTTTATCTTCTGGATCACGATAACTTAATCTGAATTTATAATCCTCGAAACCGAAATCTTTATACACATCAAGTATCATGTTAACAACGCGTTTAAATTCTTCTTTAATTTGGTCTGGACGAACAAAGATATGTGCATCATTTAAAGTCATACCTCTAACACGTTGTAAACCAGATACTGCACCGCTTGCTTCATATCTATGCATCATACCTAATTCAGCTATACGAATTGGTAACTCTCTATATGAATGACGACTATTTTTATAAATCATCATGTGATGTGGACAGTTCATAGGTCTAAGCACAAGTTCTTCATTACCTAAATCCATTGGAGGGAACATATCTTCGTGATAGTGATCCCAATGTCCAGATCTCTTGTAGAAATCTACATTAGCCATAATTGGTGTATACACGTGGTCATAACCCATTGCAACTTCTTTATCTACAATATAACGTTCTAATTCACGTCTAATTGTTGCACCATTTGGTAACCATAAAGGTAATCCAGCACCAACATCTTGATTAGTAGTAAATAATTCTAGTTCTCTACCGATTTTACGGTGATCACGTTCTTTTCTTTCTTCTAATACTTTCAAGTAAGCTTTTAATTCTTTTTTATCAAAGAATGCTGTTCCATAAATACGTTGCAACATCTTATTGTTTGAGTCACCTCTCCAATAAGCACCTGCAGTAGATAACAATTTAAATTCTTTAATTTTTGAAGTTGAAGGAACATGTACGCCTCGACATAAATCTGTAAATTCACCTTGAGAATAAAGTGTTACATTTTCGTCTTCAGGAATAGCATCGATCAACTCTAATTTATACTCATCATTTTTAAAGAATGCTTTTGCTTCATCGCGACTTACAACTTTACGTTCAATTTTAAAGTTTTCATTCACAATTTGTTTCATTTCTTTTTCGATAGTTTCAAAGTCGTCACTAGAAATTTTATGTTCTGTATCTACGTCGTAGTAGAAACCACCTTCGATTACAGGACCTACACCAAACTTCACATCTCCGTATAATCTTTGTAAAGCTTGTGCCATTAAATGTGCAGTTGAATGTCTTAACACTTCTAAAGCTTCGTCGCTTCCAGGTGTAACGATTTCAATTTCCCCATCATTTTCTAAAGTTCTTGTTAAATCTACTAACTGACCATTAAATTTACCAGCCACAGCTTTCTTTCTTAAACCTGGGCTAATAGATTGAGCGATTTCTTCAGTAGTTGTGCCTTGTTCAAACCCTTTCACATTACCATCCGGAAACTTAATATTTATCTCACTCATAACGACTTCCTCCTCTTTTTTATTAAAGAACACAAAAAAGAGACCTCATCCAAAGGGACGAAATCTCTCGCGGTACCACCCTCATTAACGCACTTCACATATAAGTACGATAACTCTACATAAGATAACGGTCTTGAGCCGAATGTGGATTAACACATCATGTATTGAGGGAGTAACCATTTATATTGCATTATCTCAATTCCAGCTCAATGAGACTCTCTGTTAATGCTTTATAGACGTCATGTCCTCTAAATTTGTATATTCATTTAAGATAATTCAATTATACAACTCTACTGTAAAATATCAAGCTAAAATTAAGCGCGATAGTTTTTACCATCTAGCTCATATGGTTCAGAGATTGTTTTAATACGTTCCATTATTCGACTAGCTTTTGTTATTTCTGAACCTTGTCGTGTTTTGCTCAAATGAAATTCTAATTCATCAAAGTTAAAATTTGAACTAAAGAATGTCGGTAATTTATGGACCATTCTATAATGCAATAATGGACCCAATATTTCATCACGAACCCATGGCGTCAGTTCTTCTGCACCAATATCATCTAACATCAATACTTTAGCTTCACGAGCCGCTTCGAATCGACTACTGAACGAACCATCATTAAATCCATTTTTAAGTACTCTTATAAATTCAGGTAAATATATAATTGTAGAAGGTTGCTTTTTGACTTTTAACTGATTTGAAATTGCTCCTAATATATACGATTTCCCCGTTCCGAATGGACCATGAATATATAGCCCTTTAACTTCTTCACCTGCTACGATTTTATTGCAGATATCCATAGCTTTCTTAATGATTTGCATTCTAGACTCATTTTCGATGTATATATCTTTAATCGTCGCTTTCAACGTTTCTTCTGGCATTTGGAATGATGTCACTAAACTTGATTCAAACCTTTGTTCATCGTATTCGATTTTGTTCGGACAAGGTAAGTATCTTGTTTTGATGTGGTCATTCTCAATGTATAGTTCAGGTACATGACCTTTCACAAAGTTGATACAAGTGCCATAACTCCCACATTTCTCACAACATTTCGATTGATCTTTATATGCTTGTAATTGATCTAAATCTCTATCAATCATTTCGTTCGTTAATTCAGATTGATGTTCTTCTAAAAATGCCTTTACCTCTTTATGAGACAATGTATCTTTTTTAATTTTTTCTAATCGTTTTTGAAAATCTTTATTTTGTTTCAAATGTTGTCCAAGTGGTTCCATTATTGATCACCTTCTTTCCAAAAAGCTTCCATTTCTTTTTGAAGCGCTTGTTTTCTTTTTTCAAACGCAGCATCAGATTCATGATCATTTTGTTTCTCTTCTTTAGTTGATTCAGAAGATTTTTGTTTTAATAACCATTCTGGTGTCTTTTCAATTGATTTTAATTTATAAGGGTTATTCGCATTATTTTTACGTTCTTTTTTCTTCTCAGCTTTTTGTTTATCAAGATTTTTAACATAATGATAGGCTTCTTCAGCTGAAGATAATTTAAGTTTTTTCCAATTCGAAGCAATTTCTTCAATATATGCTTTCGGTAACTGCATATTATTTTTAAACATTACATACTCTAACAAGATGTTAATTACACCATACGGTAATTTTTCGCGTGTAATAATATCTTCAACAGTTCTCTTTTGTGCAATTGTTGGTTCAGATTGCGTAAATGATGATAACACGTCTATTGGACTTGTCGTATCCAACAATTCAAACCATGACAACAAAGAGTTCACTTCGCTGTTTTCAGAATGCGAATTTGCTTTAGGTTTTTCATTTTTTAAATCTAAAGTTGGCAATTCACCTTCATGCTCTATTTGATAGATTGTACGTGCATGTTTTCTTAAATCTTGAAGTGAAATCGTTTGGTTTTCTGTAATGGATTTTAAGATAATAGACTTCATTTCAACCGGTGTAATACCGTATAACGTAGCAATTTGTATGATGACTTCTTTCGTCTGTTTATTTAAAATTTCTTTAGAAATCAAATGATTACTCAACAATAGTTCTAACATTTCAAAATCAAATTGAACGTCTGACAAATCGAGTCCTTTACTTTTATATTCAGGTCGAATATTGATATCATCTTGTTGTTCAACATTCGTCAACTTTGGCACTTTAAATACATCAGTAAAGCTCTTTGTCACTTCATGAAAGCCTTGAGTCGTCACACTGTCATCTTTATATCTATTTTTTAATCTAATATATCTCGACTTACCAATTTGTTGATATAGAAATACAGATAATAAAGGATCATTAAAGAATTGCTCTGCTGTAGCAGGTTGCTCTAATTGATAAATAAATGATTGCGCTTCTTGATTCGTCTTAAAATACGTCTTCAGTAAGCCGATACCTTCTAACAAGTCTAAAGCATCTCTAAAGCTAGATAAATTTATTCTTAAATCATTCATAATTGTATAATGATTATACGCTTCTGTTTCATGATGATAATTAAATTGCGATAAATATAAATAAACACCAATTGCATCAGTTCCAATTAATGGCGTATATAAACTAACTAATATATCTTGATGTACATGTGTATAATTATAATTCGATTTAACATAGAAGCCATCACTTGGCTTGATACCACTAAAATATTCCGCCATTAATACTCACCTTACTTTCGGTCTTTCAATATGCCTTGCATAGACTTTAATAATTGATCGACATCTTTAAATTCTCTATATACTGATGCAAATCTTACATAAGATACTTGATCGACATCCATTAAATGTTCCATAACTTTTTCACCAATATCATTTGAAGATACTTCTGTGTTACCTTCAGATCTTAATTCTTTTTCAACTTGATTTGTAATTTCTTCTAATTTTTGATAAGCAACCGGTCTTTTTTCACAAGAACGTACTAAACCGTTTAATATTTTATCTCTATTAAATGTTTGTCTTGCGCCGTCTTTTTTTACGACGATTAAAGGTGTGAGCTCTACTCTTTCAAAAGTTGTGAAACGAAATCCACATGATTCACATTCTCTTCGTCTTCTAATTGCTACTAAATCATCCGCGTGTCTAGAGTCTACAACTTTGGAATTTTCATATTTACAGTTTGGACATCTCATTCGTTTCACCCCTCATATACTTATTACATAGGTTGATTATACAGTAGTTTGTTATTTTTTTAAACGCTCACTACTTTTCAAAATGCACTTATAGATACTTAACAGTATTATTATTAAATAAAAAACGTAATGCGGTATTTAATTTACCACATTACGTTTTAAATGTAACTTATATCACTTATGAAATTTTTTGTTCTCTCACTTCTGAAAGTATTTGAGCAATTTGTTCTGCTAGTTCAACAACTCTCATTGAGTAGCCCCATTCATTATCATACCAAGCCAGTACTTTCACTTTATTATCTGCAATGACCATTGTAGATTGTTCGTCAACGATTGCTGAATGTGGATTCGTTTTGAAATCAATTGAAACAAGTGGCTCATCATTAATATCCATTATCCCTTTTAATGGTCCATTACTAGCTTGACGTAATGCTTCATTCACTTCTTCAACTGTTACATTTTGTTTTAAATCGACAACTAAATCAACAAGAGAAACATTAGAAGTTGGTACTCTTAATGCCATTCCATGCATTTTCCCTTCTAATTCAGGTAATACAAGTGACAATGCTTTTGCTGCACCTGTTGAAGTTGGAATGATACTATCCGTACAAGAACGTGCTCTTCTCAAATCTTTATGAGGATTATCTAAGTTCTTTTGGTCATTCGTAAATGCATGTACAGTTGTCATTAATCCATTTTCGATTCCAAATGTATCATTTAAAACTTTGGCTACTGGGCTTAAACAATTTGTTGTACAAGATGCATTTGACACAATATCAAAATCATTTAAATCGAGCGCATCATCATTTACACCTCTAACAATTGTTTGAACATGTCCACCTTTAGATGGCCCCGTTAAAATAACTTTCTTAGCACCAGCGTCAATATGTGCGATTGCTTTATCTCCATGATTAAATTTACCAGTTGCTTCTATAACAATATCAATTCCTAAAGTTCCCCACGGTAATAATTTAGGATCTCTTTCAGATACAAGTAAAATTTTATGACCATCAATAATGATGCCATCTTCAACTGCTTTAATTTCTCCATCTAATTTGCCATGTGTAGAATCATATTTAATTAAATGAGCAATTGTTTCTGGTGGATATGAAGCATTAATAGCCACAATATTTAAATCATTTGATTTAAGTGCACCTCTTAAGACCATTCTTCCAATTCTTCCTAAACCATTAATTGCGATATTTTTCTTCATAGTCGAGAACCCCTTTTAATGTGATATACTATTTATTGCAATTAGTATATCACATTAAAAGTTTGTTGAAAACGTTTTCTATTATCTTTTTCTAAAATAAATTAAAAAAGTGGATGAATAACAAATGCTATTCATCCACTTTCATTTTAATCTTATTTAATTTTAATGATTTAACGCCTTACTATTAAGTAAATCATCAATATTTTGATGTAAATCCTCTAAACTTCCATTGTTATCAATTATATAATCAGCTAATGATTTCTTTTCATCTATTGGTATTTGTGATTGTATTCTTGCTTCCGCTTCTTCATCACTTAACTGATTACGTTCTTTAAGTCGTTGTATTTGAGTTTCTTGATCTGTATAAACTAACCAAGTTTCATCGACTGTATTTTGCAATTTGTTCTCAAACAATAACGGAATATCCATTATGACATTTTTACCATGACTTAATGCTTCTTCTTTTTCTTCATCCATAATTGTTCTTACTATCGGGTGAATAATATTGTTTAGTTTTTCTCGCATTGTTTGATCTTTAAATACAATAGATCCAACATATTGTCTATTCATTTCACCATCTACAATCGCTTCTTCTCCAAATACTTCTTTAACTTGTTGTAGACCAACGCTTCCTTTTTCGACTGCTTTTCGACTGGCTACATCGGCATCTACTATACAAAATCCTTTATCTTTTAAAATACGAGATACTGTAGACTTTCCAGTTGCAATACCTCCAGTTAAACCTATTACTTTCGCCATTTTCACACCTACTTTTGACAATTTGGACAATAGTGCGTGTTTCTTGTAGCAATGACTTTTTGTAATACTTGCCCGCCACATTGGCCACACACTTTTTTACCATATATTCTATGCTTTTCTTGCATTGTCCCTTTTTCACCATCTGCATTGTAGTAATCAGATATACTTGAACCACCGTTATCGATACCCTCTTGTAACACGTTAACCACTTCATCAAAGACCGCTTTACGTTCTTTTGAAGTTAAATCTTTCACTGGTCTCATCGGAAGAACGCCTGCTCTTAACAAAGCTTCACAAGCATATATGTTACCGCAACCTGATATAACTGTATGGTCCAATATCGCGACTTTAATTGGTTTATTTATAAATTTATTTGACATTACTTTATTTAAGTAATGTTGGTACGCTTCTTCAACAAACGGTTCTGGTGCAATTTTTAAGACTGAAGGATATTCACTTAAATCTTCCAATGCTCTTAATTCACCGAACCTTCTAATATCTGTGTAAATAAGTTGGAATCCGTTATCTAATTCGAAAATAACGTGCCAATGCTTTCTATGGTTATCAACTTCAATATGACTTAAATCTGGAACTGTAAAGAATGCCCCCGTCATACCAAAGTGACACATGATAACATTGCTATTTTCACCGTTATCTATTTCCATAAAAATATATTTACTTCTACGATAGACACTCATAATCTTGTATTGTTCAGTACGTTCTTTGAATACAGCTAATGAACTACCTTTTATAATTGTTTCTTTACCTGTCGATTTGCCCAATTCAACTTTTTCTGAAAAAGTTACATTTTTTATTGTGGCACCGACAATTTTAGGTTCAATCACTTTTTTAACACTTTCTACTTCTGGTAACTCTGGCATATATAATCTTCTTTCCTTTTATTATTTAGCATCATACCATGTTTGTCCTGAACTAGATTCTACACTTAATGGTACAGATAACTCGAGTGCATTATCCATGATGTCTTCTACAAACGGTTGGAATGCTTCTAATTCATCTTCTGGAACTTCAAATATTAATTCATCGTGTACTTGTAATAATAATTTAGCTTTAAAATCTTTATCTTTCATTTTGTTCGCAAATTGTACCATTGCTAATTTAATAATATCCGCCGCACTACCTTGAATTGGTGTATTCATAGCTGTTCTCTCAGCAAAACTTCTTAAATTAAAGTTACGATTTGTGATGTCTGGTGTATATCTTCTTCTGTGAAGTAGCGTTTCTACATAACCTTTTTGTTTAGCATCTTGTACGATTGTATCCATGTATTCTTTTACTTTAGGGAAACTATCTAAGTAATCATCAATAAATTGCTTAGCAGCTTTTCTTGTAATGCCTAAACTTTGACTTAAACCATAGTCACTAATACCATACACAATACCAAAGTTAACTGCTTTTGCTTGTCTTCTCATATTTGAAGTTACTTCGTCTTTACTGACATTGAACACACGCATTGCAGTTGTCGTATGAATATCTTCATTAGCAGTAAAGGCTTCTTTCATATGCTCGTCACCAGTAATATCTGCTAATACACGTAATTCAATTTGAGAATAGTCAGCAGCAAATATAACGTGATTCTCTTTACTTGGTCTAAATGCTTTTCTAATTTTTCTACCTTCTTCTAATCTTATAGGTATGTTTTGTAGATTAGGATCTACAGAACTTAAACGACCCGTTTGAGCTAATGTTTGATTAAATCTCGTATGAATCTTACCTTCAGACGTAATCATTTTTTGCAATCCTTCAATATAAGTAGATTGAAGTTTAGCGAGCTGTCTATAGACTAATATGTCTTCAATAATCGGATGTTCATTACGTAATTGTTCTAATACATCAACTGCAGTTGAGTATCCAGTCTTTGTCTTTTTAATAATTGGTAGTTTTAAATCTTCAAATAATACGACACCTAACTGTTTTGGTGAATTAATATTGAATTCCGAACCGGCATGATGATGAATTTGTTCAATCAATTTATCGATACGTACTTTCAAGTCTTCTTGCATTTCAACTAAAGTATCTTTATCAACCGTTATGCCGATATATTCCATTTCAGCTAATACACGTGCTAACGGTAATTCTAAGTCATCATGTAAACTCAATTGATCTTTTTCATCTAGTAATTGAATCATTTTATCTTTTGTTTCATAAACTGCCGTTACCTTTTTAGCTATACTTTCAAAAAGCATATCTTGTTCTGGGACGTGCAACTTTTTACCTTTGCCATATATACTTTCGTCATTCGGTACATAATAAATGCCAAATTCTGATACGACTGAGTATACATCATCAATCGTTCTAGAAGGATCTAAAATGTAACTCGCTAACATTGTATCGAACTGAATACCATTAATTTCAATACCTAATCTTTTACATAATATAATCGTTTTTTTAGCATCATATGTTGCAAATGTTACTTGATCATTTTCAAGCCATTGTTTTAATTTTTTATGTTCTTTTAAAATATCAGGAGAAACAACATATGTTTCGCCATTTGCATGAATCGCAAATCCAAGTATATCTGCTTTTAAATAATTAGCTTCGTTCGTTTCAAAATGAATTGCCGCTTCAGTTACCTTATCAAAATCAAAGTCATCAATATTAGTTGAGTATTTAATCTCTCGGTCATCTGTTGCTTCAGCACTTGCATCCATTTGATCAAGCAATTGTTTGAATTCTAATGTCTTAAATAACTTTATCTTCTCGTCATTACTTTGATCTGTAAGCTTCAAGTCATCTATTGTAACTTCAATAGGAGACTTACGATTAATCGTAGCAAGTTCTTTACTTAACTTAGCTTTATCTTCGTTATCTATTAATTTTTCTTTCATTTTTGATTTCTTTAACTCATCAATATTTTCATAAACACCTTCTACAGTCTCAAACTGTTTCAGTAATTTAATCGCTGTCTTCTCACCAATTCCAGGCACACCTGGTATATTATCTGACTTATCACCCATAAGCCCTTTCATATCAATAATTTGATTAGGTACTAAACCATCATATTTTTCAGCGATAAATTCAGGCGTATAATGATCAATATCTGTTACACCTTTTTTAGTATAATAAATCGTTACATTTTCACTTGCTAACTGAGTTAAATCTCGGTCACCCGTAATGATGATTGTCTTAATATTTTTCTCATCTGCTTCACGAGATAATGTACCGATAATATCATCCGCTTCATAATTTTCTAATTCATAATGTTTAATATGATAACTTTCCACAAGTTGACGGATATATGGTAATTGGCTTCTTAATTCATCTGGCGTCTTCTCACGACCACCTTTATATTCACTGTACATATTATTTCTGAAAGTTGTTTTTCCAGCATCAAAAGCAACCATAAAATGAGTTGGCTCTTCTTCTTTAATTATTTTATCTAAAATCATCGTAAAACCATATATAGCATTCGTATAAACGCCAGCTTTATTTGTTAATAAAGGCAAAGCAAAAAATGCTCTAAATGATAAACTATTACCATCAATCAGTACCAATTTTTCCACAATAAGATACCTCCATCTTTATATTGATTATATTTTATCATATCTCACAATATAATAAGATTGTTTCGCATAAATAAAAAAAGCGAAATACACAATGTATTTCGCATAATCATCAAAATGAAGGGGTCTATGTTTATTCTATCTGTTCATGATTAATTCAATATGAATAAATTGTAAAGATTATATGAAGATTACTTATTAAAGAGTTTCACAATAAAGTTAGATCCTTTTCCAACTTCTGATTCAACTTTAATTTGTCCATTATGTGCTTCAACAATATGTTTCGTAATGGATAAACCAAGTCCTGTTCCTCCTGAATCTCTACTACGCGCTTTATCTACACGATAAAATCTTTCAAAAATTCGTTTTTGTTCATCTTTAGATATACCTATACCATTATCTTTCACAGAAATGATTTGACCTTCATCTACTTCTTTAATCGTTATAATAACTTCACTAGATTTCGGTGAATAACTTATGGCGTTCGTTAATAAATTAATCAACACCTGTGTTAATTTATCTTTGTCACCATATCCATACACTTCTTTATCGATATGATTTGTAATGTGAATGTCTTTTTTAGAAGCAACATTTGATACTGTATTAATCGAATGTTCGCCAATTTCTGTTAATGATATTAGTTCTTTCGGTATCTCGCTATTTTGTTCAATTTTTGATAACTCGAGTAAATCTTGAACAAGTGATTGAATTCGATTAGATTCATCTAACATGATATTTAAGAACATATCTAACGATTCAGGATTATTTTTAGCACCATCTAATAATGTTTCCGCAAATCCTTTTATTGATGTAATTGGTGTTCTTAATTCATGAGATACATTAGCCACAAAATCTTTTCGCATATGTTCTAATTTCTTCAACTTCGTTATATCATGCATAACGACAACTAAACCTAATAGATTTCGTTTTTTTCGAGATAATACTGGAATAACTGAAACTTCAAAGAACTTATTATGTACATCATTAATATACATTTCGACTTGTTCAAACATAGGTTTTTCTAATTTTAAAGCTTCGTTCATCATCTGTATAATCTCAACATTAGGCATTGCTTCTTTAAATAACTGTCCTTCAGAATGACTGTTTCTATCAAATAAGTCATGATACGTCTTGTTTGCAATGACAATATAACCTTCTCTATCTAACATTAAAATTGCACTTGGAATATTCTCTAAAGTCGTTTCCAATCGATTACGTTGCAATTTCTGTTCATTATTTAAATTATCTAATGTTCTAGCAAGTTCATTCGTATTAACAAAGAGTTCTTTCGTTTCTTTCACATTACTTTCCGGAACTCTAACACGATATTTACCAGAAGCCAATAATTTAGTAGCATATGTCACTTCTTTAATTGGATGAATATAAGAAGTGTTAATATATCGAACGACAAAATAGATTAAAGGTAATGTAAAACATAAGACTAACAATAAATATTTCCAAATATCTTTTTGAATAATCGCTATCGTATCTGTATGTTTTGCTATAACAACTGTATAATTTCCATACGTTCTTGCATACATGACTTCAGATTCTGACTTATCAACTGCAAAATATTCATCAAATGCATTTGCATCAGATATAGCTTGCTTTTTATTTTGATTAAATATGTTTGTATCCTTTTCACTTGAACGATATAACACACGTCCATCTTTTTGCAGTAAAATATCTTGATCAAAGACACTTAAAATATCTTTAAGATTTTCAGGATTATTTTTTGCAATATCGTAAACTTTTTTGGATTCAGTCTTTAATAATTTTTGCTGTTGTTTAGAAATTAAATCGTAACTAGAATTATGAAGGAAAAACCCTAATATAAGAAAACTTACAACAGTAACCGTTGTAAGTATAATTAGTAATTTATTATAGAACTTAATCATTATTCTTTGGTCTTTCTAACTTATAGCCTAAACCTCTCACCGTTTTAATGAATTGAGGTTGCTTAGGATTTTCTTCAAGTTTATCCCTCAAATGACTGATGTGCACATCAACTATTCTAGAGTCTCCAGCAAATTCATAATTCCAAACTGAATTCAACATATGTTCTCTAGTTATCACACGACCTTGTCTCTCAATAAGGTAAAGTAAAAGTTCGAATTCTTTTGGTGTTAATTCTAATAACTCATCATTTCTATACACTTCAAAGAAGTCAGGTCTAATTCTAATTGCACCTAGAATAATATCTTCATCATCATCTAAGTTTTTATTTTCAACTTGCCCAACGCGTCTTAATATAGCTTTAACACGTGCTACAACTTCACGAGGTGAAAATGGTTTAGTCATATAATCATCTGCACCTAATTCTAGTCCTAATACTCTATCAAATTCATCGTCTTTAGCTGTAAGCATAAGAATCGGAACTTGGTTTTTATCTGATCGAATCGTTTTACAAACTTCAATTCCATCTTTCTCAGGTAACATTACATCTAATACTACTAAATCTGGTTTCTCTTCATTTACTTTCTCTAACGCTTGAACTCCATCATAAGCTACAATTACTTGGTAACCAGCTTGTTCTATATTATATTTAAGCAATGTAACGATAGATTGCTCATCGTCTACTACCAATACTTTTTGTGACATTCAAGGTCCTCCTTAAGCGATTTAATATAATTATAACTTAAATTATTTAAAAAATAATGGTTATTTAGAGAACTTTACAAAAAGTTAACACTAGCTAAATAAAAGAGACGCATTCAAAGCAGAATGCGTCTTTTAACTGTTATTTTATTGTAAAATATTCTTTACTGCTTCAACAGATTGAGCAGATTCATCAAGTAATTGCTTTTCTTCATCAGTTAAGTCTAACTCAATGACTTTTTCAATACCATTAGCACCTAATACAGTTGGAACACCTAAATAGATGTCTTGATAACCATATTCACCTTCTAAATAAGCAATTGAAGGTAATACTCTCTTTTGATCTTTCAATATTGCTTCTGTCATTTCAATTAAAGCTGCTCCAGGTGCATAATATGCTGAACCATTACCTAGTAAGTTAACAATCTCAGCTCCACCTTTTCTTGTTCTATCAACAATTTCAGCAATTTTTTCTTCAGATAATAACTTCTCTAAAGGTACACCACCAGCTGCTGAGTATCTAATAAGTGGAACCATTGTATCTCCATGACCACCTAATACAAATCCTGTTACATCTTTAACTGAAAGATCTAATGCTTCAGCAACAAATGTTCTAAATCTAGCAGTATCTAATACGCCAGATTGACCAATCACGCGCTCTTTCGGAAATCCTGACTCTTTATATACTGTATAAGTCATTGCATCAACTGGGTTTGTTAAGACTAAGATAACGCAATTAGGTGAATATTTAACAATTTCTTTAGTAACGGATTTCATAACATTTTGATTTGTTTGTACTAAATCATCACGTGACATCCCAGGCTTTCTTGCAATACCCGCTGTAATAATGACGACATCTGAATCTTTTGTATCTTCATAATTAGCAGTACCCGTTACTTTTGAATCAAAGCCTAATACCGGTGCACTTTCTGCAATATCTAACGCTTTACCTTTTGTTGGGTTTTCAGATTGAGGCATATCAACAAGTACAATATCACCTAACTCTTTTTGAGCTGCTATAAATGCAGCTGTAGCGCCAGTAAATCCTGCTCCAATAATTGAAATTTTCTTTCTTGCCATGTTGTTCATCTCCTTATAATAAAAGGAAGGTTATTAAATAACCTTCCTCAAATAACATCTATTATGGTAAATTTTTAATTAATTCATCAGCGAATTCTGAAGATTTAACTTCAGTTGCGCCATCCATTAAACGAGCAAAGTCATATGTTACTACTTTAGAAGCAATTGTAGCTTCAACAGATTGAGTTACTTTGTCAGCAGCTTCTTGCCAACCTAAGTGTTCTAACATTAATACACCACTTAATAATACTGATGAAGGGTTAACTTTATCTAAACCAGCATATTTAGGAGCTGTACCGTGTGTCGCTTCGAAAATTGCATGTCCTGTTTCGTAGTTAATGTTTGCACCAGGTGCAATACCAATACCACCAACTTGAGCTGCTAATGCATCTGAAATGTAGTCACCGTTTAAGTTCATTGTAGCAACTACATCAAATTCAGCAGGACGCGTTAAAATTTGTTGTAAGAAGATATCAGCGATAGAGTCTTTGATAATTAATTTACCTTCAGCCTCTGCATCTGATTGTGCTTTATTAGCTGCATCTTTACCTTCTTCTTCAACAATTTTATCATATTGTTGCCAAGTGAATACGCGATCTCCGAATTCACGTTCAGCTAAATCGTAACCCCATTTTTTGAATGCACCTTCAGTGAATTTCATGATGTTACCTTTATGAACTAATGTAACATTTCTACGATTATTATCGAATGCATAGTTAATTGCTGCTCTTACTAATCTTTCAGTACCTTCTTTAGAAACTGGTTTAATACCGATACCTGAAGTTTCAGGGAATCTGATATTTTTAGCACCCATTTCATTTTGTAAGAAGTCTATAACTTTTTTAGCTTCATCTGAGCCTTCTTGGAATTCAATACCAGCATAAATATCTTCAGTATTTTCACGGAAGATAACCATATCTGTATCTTCAGGACGTTTAACAGGTGAAGGAACACCCTTAAACCAACGTACTGGACGTAGACAAGTGAATAAATCTAACTCTTGACGTAAAGCAACGTTTAATGAACGAATTCCGCCACCAATTGGTGTAGTTAATGGACCTTTAATAGCGATTAAATATTCTTTAATCGTTTCTAAAGTTTCGTTTGGTAACCATTCACCAGTTTCATCGAATGCTTTTTGACCTGCTAATACTTCTTTCCATTCGATTTTCTTTTCGCCATTATATGCTTTTTCTACAGCTGCATCTAATACTCTACTTGCTGCATTCCAGATATCTGGTCCAATTCCATCCCCAATAATAAATGGGATAACTGGATTATTTGGAACATTTAAAACGCCTTGATTTGTTGTAATTTTTTCTGCTGTCATTATATGATTCCTCCATCTAAATTTGTTAGTTATATTATATTAATTAAATTAACGGTTTTCAATTGGTTCATATTTACGATCACGTTCACCAGTATATTCAGCTCTTGGTCTCATAATTCTATTTGTTCTATATTGTTCAAGAATATGAGCTGTCCAACCTGACATACGGCTAATTGCAAAGATTGGTGTGAATAAATCGTGATCAATACCCATGCTGTGATATACAGTTGCACTGTAGAAGTCAACGTTAGGTAATAATCCTTTTTCTTCTTTCATAATTTCAGCAATTCTTAAAGAAATTTCAAACAGTTCTTTTTGACCTGATTCATCTGTAATACGACGACTCATTTCTTTTAAGTACTTCGCTCTAGGGTCACCATTTTTATATACTCTGTGTCCGAAGCCCATAATTTTTTCTTTGTTTGCAATTTTTTCTTTAATGTAATCATCAGTTTTGTCGACAGTGCCAATTTCAGTTAACATTTTCATAACTTGTTCGTTAGCACCACCATGTAATGGGCCTTTCAATGCGCCAGCTGCTGCTGTCACACCTGAATACATATCAGATAAAGTCGAAACTGCTACACGTGCTGTAAATGTTGAAGCATTGAATTCATGGTCAGCGTGTAAAATTAACGCTTTGTTAAAACCTTCTACCTCAACATCAGTTGGAACTTCACCTCTTAACATATATAAGAAGTTTGCTGCATATGTTAAATCTTTTTTAGGTTTCACAACTTCTTTACCTTGTCTTACACGAGAAAATGCTGCTACTAATGATGCAACTTTTGCTTGAATTCTAATTGCACGTTCATAGTTCATTTCTTCATCAAATTTTTCAGCGTCTGGATCGAAATGCGCTAAATAAGATAATGAAGTACGTAATCCAGTCATTGGATGAACTTTATCAGTCGCATAATCTTCGAAATGTGTATACATTCTAGGGTTTAGAGTCATATATCCTAGTAGTTTCTCATTTAGTTCTGCTAATTCCTCTTTGTTTGGTAATCTTAAATTCCATAGTAAAAACATAACTTCTTCAAATAAAGCATTTTCAGTTAGATCATCTATTTCATAACCTGCATAAGTTAATTGATTATCTATGATTGAACTAATTTGAGTTTCAGAAGCAATGATGCCCTCTAACCCTTTTGCTACTTGTGCCATAATAATATCCCCCTTACTAAATAATTGCCCATATATGTAATGGCTTTCATCTATCATTATATATAATTTCTTGAGATTTGTGAATGCGAAGGACCTTTAAACTTTAAATTCTTTAGTAATTTTAGATGAATAAAAATAAACAGTTGTAATTTTATATTTTTTATAATATTGCTATAGTAAATTAAATATATCCCGAAAACGTGAACACAGAAGGATTTACGAGTGAATAATACCCTATCATTTTTATCAGAATAGGTCATTTCGTCGTTTATCCATTCATTTTTATTATTATATATGATAAAAATAATAAATCATGTTAACAGGTATCAAACAGTTGTTAAACATCCATTTTTTAATTGCTATTTTCTTACAGCAAGCGCATAATAATAACATGAAAGTTTGTATATGAAAGAGGGATAAAGTTTATATGGCTAACAATTTACAAAGGGAGTTAAGCAATAGGCATGTACAACTTATTGCGATAGGTGGTGCTATAGGTACAGGCTTATTCTTAGGTGCTGGAGAAACAATCAGTTCAGCAGGCCCTTCAATACTACTGACCTATATTATAATAGGTTTAATTTTATTTCTGTTTATGAGAGCTCTAGGGGAAATATTACTCTCAAACACTGATTTTCATTCTTTTGCAGATGTCACACATACATACATCGGCCCGTTCGCAGGATATATAACAGGATGGACTTATTGGTTCTGTTGGATTGTAACTGGTATGGCCGAAGTAACTGCAGTAGCAAAATACATAAGTTTTTGGTTTCCTGACATACCAACATGGATTACAGCATTATTTACAATACTCATATTGATGACGATGAATTTAATGACTGCTAAACTATTTGGTGAATTAGAGTTCTGGTTCTCTATTATTAAAATTACAACAATCGTAGCTTTAATCGTTGTCGGTATTATCATGATCGTAATGGCATATGAAACACCATACGGTACAGCTTCACTAACACATATTTGGGATCATAATGGTATATTCCCGAATGGAATGAATGGTTTCTTCTTATCATTCCAAATGGCAGCTTTCTCATTTGTAGGTATTGAATTAATCGGTGTTACAGCTGGTGAAACGAAAGATCCACATAAGACAATACCAAGAGCGATTAACAGTGTTCCAATTAGAATTATGCTTTTCTATGTAGGTTCACTTATTATCATCATGTCTATTACACCTTGGGACAAAATCGACCCTGCCGAAAGTCCATTCGTAAAATTATTCGGACTGATTGGTATTCCAATCGCAGCAGCAATTATCAACTTTGTTGTTTTAACAGCTGCAGCTTCATCTTGTAATAGTGGTATTTTCTCAAATAGTAGAATGCTTTATGGTTTATCACAAAATGGACAAGCAAATAAGAGCTTTGGTCAAACAAACAAAACTGGTGTCCCTTATAAAGCAACACTATTTAGTTGTTTCTTATTAATGATCTCAGTACTTTTAAACTACGTGATTAAAGATGCTGGTGAAGTATTTAAATATGTAACATCAGTTTCAACTGTTCTTTTCTTAGTAGTATGGTCATTAATCATTGTTGCTTATATTAGATATCGTAAAATATCACCAGAATTAAACAAAGCATCTGATTTCAAATTACCTGGTGGTGTTCCAGTAGCATGGATTACATTAATATTCTTTATTTTCGTATTCGTGTTATTGATGACAAATAAAGTGACATTAATCGCTATATTAATTACACCAATTTGGTTTATCATTTTGACATTCATGTACTTTAATCAAAAACGTAAAGTATTTAAATAAAGTAAATTAAAACATCTCATTTTCCTGAGCAAATCAGAAAATGAGATGTTTTTTTGTAGCCTTATTTATTATAACGGCACCAGTATTTGCACCTTTAGCTAGAACTGCTAATAACGGCATTTGCATTCATAAATAAAAAAAGAGGCTAAGATATCATATCCCAGCCTCTGTCTTATATATTATAATACGTTAGCATATCCTTCGAACACTTTGTGTTGTTTTGGATCTAATGTAATTAATGTACCATCTGCTATTTTTTCGCGAGCGCCTTCAACACCAACGATAGTTGCTACGCCTAAGTTAAGGCCAACAACTGCAGCGTGAGAAGTTAATCCGCCTTCTTCTGTTACAATTCCTTTAGCATTTTCTAAATATGGAACCATATCAGCATCTGTTGATTGTGTCACAACGATTGATTCACTTAAATCTTTACCTTTTAAATCGTCAGCAGTATTTGCTACTACAGCTTTACCTACTGTTGAATGATGACCGATTCCTTGACCTTTAGCTAATTCATCACCTACTAAATGAATCTTCATTAAGTTAGTTGTACCTGTTTCACCTGTTGGTACACCTGCAGTAATAATGATTAAATCACCATTATCAACTAAACCTGTGTTAACAGCTGTTGATACAGCATTATTTAATAATTCATCAGTTGTTTGTTTACCTTTTTTCACAACTGGTAATACGCCCCATACTAATGTCATATGACGAGCAGTTGTTTCATTAGGTGTAACAGCTATAATGTGTGAATGTGGTCTATATTTAGAGATTGTTTGAGCTGTAGCACCACTTTCAGTTGCTGCAACGATTGATTCTACATTTAAGTTTAAAGCTGTATGTGCAACTGATACACCGATTGCATTAACTAAATTCGTATCGATCATTTTTGAACGATCAGATAATAATTTTTTGTAATCTTGAGCTTCTTCAGCAGCTACTGCGATATTTTGCATTGTGCGTACTGCTTCTTCAGGATATAATCCTGCTGCAGTTTCACCAGATAACATAACTGCATCTGTACCATCGTAAATAGCGTTCGCTACGTCACTTGCTTCTGCTCTTGTACAACGTGGGTTTCTTTGCATTGAATCTAACATTTGTGTTGCTGTAATAACTGGTTTACCTAATTTATTACATTTTTGGATTAATTGTTTTTGTACCATTGGAACTGCTTCTGGTAAAATTTCAACACCCATATCACCACGAGCAACCATTAAACCATCTGAAACTTGAAGAATTTCATCGATATTTTCAATTCCTTCTTCATTTTCAATTTTAGGAATAATTTTAATAACGTTATTTTCTTTTTCTTCTAAAATTGCACGAATATCTAATACATCTGATGGACGTCTTACGAAACTAGCTGCAATAAAGTCTACACCTTGTTCGATACCGAAGCGGATATCACTAGCGTCTTTATCAGTAATACCAGGAAGGTTTACTTTAACACCTGGTAAGTTAACACCTTTTTTATTTTTTAATTCGCCAGTATTTTCTACTGCACAGTGAACTTCACCTTTAGCGATATCAATTGATTTAACTGTAAGTTCGATTAAACCATCATCAAGTAGAATTGTTGATCCAACTTCTACATCTTCTGCTAATTTTTCGTAAGTAACTGAGAACGCTTCTTTAGTACCCTCTACTTCAGTTGTTTTAACTGTTACTTCACTACCTTTAGTAAGTTCAATTAAACCATCTTTCATGTTATGAGTTCTAATTTCAGGACCTTTTGTATCTAATAAGATACCAATATTTTTATTTAATTTAGAACTTACTTTTCTAATTGTATCTATACGACCTTTGTGTTCTTCATGACTTCCGTGTGAGAAGTTCAATCTAGCAACGTTCATGCCTGCAAGCATTAATTTTTCTAACATTTCTTCTGATTCTGATGCTGGACCTATCGTACATACAATTTTTGTCTTTCTCATATTAAAATGACCTCCGTAGTTTTTCTTTTTTTATATAGATAATTGATGTGCTAAATCATACATTTTCTTGTCGATGTTATGTTCTGCTTGGAATATTTCATCAAAATGCGTACATGTTAATTCATTTTGTTGGATTCCAACTGCTTTAGCACTATCACCTTGCATAAGTAGTTCAACTGCATAACCGCCTAAACGAGAAGCAAGTACTCTATCCATTCCAGTAGGTGTACCGCCTCTTTGGATGTGGCCTAAACATGAAACGCGTGTATCAATGTTAATAAATTTCTTCAATTCTTCCCCACATTGATGACCAGTCATGACACCTTCAGCACAAATAATGATAGAATGTTTTTTCCCTCTATCCATACCATGTTGAATTTTTTCAGCGATTTCTTCAATGTCTGATTTAACTTCTGGAATTAAAATTGTTTCCGCTCCAGCTGCTAATCCTGACCATAGCGCTAAATCACCAGCGTCTCTTCCCATTACTTCAATAATAAAAGTACGTTCATGACTTGATGCTGTATCTCTTATTTTATCGACAGCATCAATGATTGTGTTAAGTGCTGTATCAAAACCAATTGTAAAGTCTGTACCATTAATATCGTTATCGATAGTACCGGGTACACCGATTGTTTTAAGATTTTTAGCTTCTTCGCTTAATCTTTGTGCACCTCTATAACTTCCATCTCCACCGATAACAACTAATCCTTCTATACCTCTTTTTTCAAGGTTTTCAATTGCTTTCGCACGCACTTCTTTTTCTTTAAATTCTGGACATCTAGCAGAATAAAGGAATGTACCACCTCTTTGAATCATGTCACCAACTGAACCTAATTCAAGTTTTTTGATATTATCATTTATTAAGCCTAAGTAACCTTGGTATACACCATAAACTTCAATATCATGATAAATAGCTTTACGAACAACTGCACGAATTGCTGCGTTCATCCCTGGTGAATCTCCACCGCTCGTTAAAACCGCAATTTTTTTCATAAATATACAGACCTCTCTTGTTATATGATTGTTAATTTAAAAATAACACAAATATTGGCTTGATTCCATTAAAACTACTGTTATTTAAATATGTAAACGTCTTCTTAAAAAAAGATTCCAACTTTTGTAATTTTTCAAAAGTTGGAATCGCTTAATTTTAATTCAATTATGCACATATACATAAATTTATGAAAAGAAATTATATCAGTATAAATGATTACTTGTCATTTTAAATATCCTAATCGATATAACTTCCTATATTACGATACTTATTAAAACGATCTTCAACTAAACTTTCTGCATTTAATGTTCTTAAGTCTGAAAGATGTTTTTCAATTGATGTCTTTATAAGTGAAGCTTGTGATTCTAGATGTTTATGAGCACCACCAAATGGTTCTTTAACAACTTCATCTACAACATCTAAATCAAATAAGTCAGGTGCTGTAATTTTCATTGTTTCAGCTGCCATTTGAGCAAGCCCAGAATCTTTCCATAACAATGCTGCTGCACCTTCTGGAGAAATAACTGAATAAGTACTATTTTCTAACATGAGTAGACGATTGGTTACGCCTAATCCAAGTGCGCCACCACTTCCGCCTTCACCAATAACAATAGAAATAACAGGTACTGTTAAAGATGCCATTTCGACTAAGTTTTTAGCAATAGATTCACTTTGTCCACGTTCTTCTGCAGCTTTACCAGGATATGCACCTTTCGTATCAATGAACGTAATGATCGGTCTATTAAACTTCTCAGCCTGCTTCATTAAACGCAAAGCTTTACGATATCCTTCTGGATGTGCCATACCAAAGTTTCTAAAAATATTATCTTTAGTGTCTTTACCTCTTTGATGACCTATAACTGTTACTGGTAACCCATTAAAGTAAGCCAATCCACCTATTAATGCTGGATCATCACGGAAAGTACGATCACCGTGAAGTTCGATAAAATCATCAAATATGTAAGGGATATAATCTAAAGTTGTAGGTCTTTCTTGTAATCTCGCAACTTGTACTCTATCCCAAGGCTTTAAATTATTATAAATGTGTTCTGTTTCTTTTGTTAAAGTGGCTTCCAATATTTCTATTTCATCTGTTAAGTCTACACCATGTTTTTCTTGATAAGATTGTAGAGATGCTATTTTTTCTTTAATTTCTTCTAAAGGTTTTTCAAATTCAAGCATTGTCTTTCACCTCGTTATGATGCATCTTAAGCACAGTACTTAAAGTTTTATACATATCTTTTCGATGTACAACTTTATCTAATTGGCCATGTTCTAGTAAAAATTCCGCCGTTTGGAAATCGTCAGGTAGTTTTTCACTAATCGTTTGTTCAATGATTCTTCTACCAGCAAATCCAATTAAAGCTTTCGGTTCTGCAAAGTTCAAATCACCTACTGACGCAAAGCTTGCTGAAACGCCTCCAGTTGTAGGGTGTGTCATATATGAAATGAATAGTAAGCCTTTATCACTATGACGTTTAATGGATACACTTGTCTTTGCCATTTGCATAAGTGAGATGATGCCTTCTTGCATTCTTGCACCACCACTTGCTGTGAACAATACAAATGGTAAATTGTGATCTGCACAATAATCGACAATTCTACAAATTTTCTCTCCTACTACTGCACCCATACTTCCCATTCTAAATCTAGAATCCATAACACAGATACCATAAGGAATACCGTCAATTGACGTTACACCTGTAACAACTGCATCATTTAAACCAGTACTTTTTCTATCTTTTTCTAATTTTTCTTCATATCCAGGAAATTCTAATGGGTTTGAAGCAGTCATACCAACATCAAACTCTTTAAATGCATCTTCATCACTCACAGCTCTAATTCTATCGTGAGCAGTTAATGCAATATGATGATCACAGTTAAAACAGACATTTAAGTTTTGTACGAGCTCTTTTGTATACATGATTTTTTTACATTTAGGGCATTTAGTCATGATACCTTCAGGCACGTCATTATCTTTACTGTTTTGAACAGTTACATATTTCTTCTTTTTCTGGCTTCGATTGAACAAGTCTTTAAACATGTCACTATCCCCCTGATTTTATTTACAATTATCTCTTTCAAATCTATCACTATATTGAGAGAGTAGCTTCCAAATCATATACATAATTTGATTATTATTATTTGAAACAAGTTCTTCTTTTGAATTTGTTTCAATGTTATTGTGTTCTTCACAGAAATTTTCAATCATCCATTTTAATTCATTGATTTCATCTAGTTGTGATTCATTATGAATTAAGAACCTTCCGATTAAATCAAAAAGTTGGTGTTGGTACATATCACTTAAGAATGTACCTTCACCTCTTCTAGTATGTATCACCCCTAAAAGTTCTAATGCTCTTAGGGCTTCTCTGATACTTGAACGTCCAACATTTAAGGTTTCACTTAAAAATCTTTCGGAAGGCAGTTTTTCACCCACTTGAATATTTTTTTCAACAATAATTGACTGAATTTGTTCGACAATCTTGATTAATCCTTTTTGCTTTTCTTTATCCAACGTGAGTCTCCTTCCAAAATTATGACAAGTCTGCTAATTCATATGTTCTACGTTCTATTTCATCAACATCAACTTCAATACGTGCCACGCCTGATTCCATACCAGCTTTTGCTACTGCTTTCGCAACGTATGGTGCAACTCTTGGATCGAATGGTCCAGGAATGACATAATCCGCGTTTAATTCTTCCTCTGAAACAAGGTTAGCAATTGCTTCTACTGCTGCTTGTTTCATTTCTTCATTTATATGAGTTGCACGAATATCTAATGCACCTCTAAAAATACCAGGAAATGCTAGTACATTATTAATTTGGTTAGGGAAATCAGAACGACCTGTACCAATAACTTTAGCACCCGCTTCTTTTGCTATATCTGGCATAATTTCAGGAACTGGGTTAGCCATAGCGAAGATAATTGGATCTTCAGCCATAGTTTCAACTAATTCTTTAGTTAATGCGCCTTCAACAGATACACCTACGAATACATCCGCATCTTTAATAACATCTGATAATTGACCTTCTGTTTTGTCTTTGTTTGTCCATTTGGCAACAAAGTCTTTAGTAGGATTCATACCATAAGGACGGTCTTCGTAAATCGCACCTCTAGAATCACACATAATCATATTTCTTACACCATAACTGTATAATAATTTAATAATTGCAATTCCTGCTGCACCTGCACCGTTTAAAACAACTTTTATATCGGATAATTTTCTGTCAGTAATTTTCAATGCATTAATCAAACCAGCAACCGTTACGATAGCCGTACCATGCTGATCATCATGAAAGACAGGTATTTTAGTTTCTTTTTTTAGACGTTCTTCAATTTCAAAACATCGAGGTGCTGAAATATCTTCTAAGTTAACGCCACCGTAGTTAGGTTCTAATAATTTAACAGTATTCACAATTTCATCAACGTCTGTCGTATTAAGTGCGATTGGCACACCATCTACACCAGCAAAGCTTTTGAATAAAACTGCTTTCCCTTCCATTACAGGAATACTTGCTTCAGGACCGATATCACCTAGGCCTAATACAGCTGTTCCATCTGTAATTACAGCTACCGCATTAGATTTCATTGTATAATCATATACTTTTCTTACGTCTTCATGTATATCTTTACATGGCTCTGCTACACCTGGAGAATAAGCAAGACTTAATTCCTCTTTATTAGTAACTTTAACTTTGGCATAAACGCCTAATTTACCTTGTTTTTCTTTATGCATATATAGAGCATCATCTCTTAATGACAAAATAATCATCCCTTCATTGTATGTATCTATCCCTTTATTATACATTAAATTTCTATAATTAAATTAAAAAATTCTTCATAGTGGTCAGACCACCATGAAGAATACTATAGCATAAATTATTTAATTAATAAAGCCTATAAAAGACGTACATTTTCATAACCTATTTGATTTATAAATTCTTCAAAGTTACCATGATTTAAGTTTAAATAGCCAAGCATTTTTGAACTATAATCTTCATCATTAAAATACGTTACTTTAATTTGTCGATTGTGGTCTTTTGTTATCCACTCTGCTAAATCTTCTACATTTCTTACGACGACTTCTTTTGTCGTATTAAATTTATGTTGTTTAAATGCATCTAATGTATCTATTTTGTTAATAATAATTTGTGTCTTACCGTTTCTTTTTTCGAATTTGCCATTGATAATTACTGGGACATTGATGATATTAGTTGTTTCAATTTGTTTATATGCATCAGGGAATATAACCCCTTCAACTTCATTTAATCCGTCTATTAAATTGACAAAAGCCATATTTTGACCTTTTTTAGTTCTAATTTTTCTTAGTGACGCAATCATTACGAGCATCGGTACTTTATTATGGTCTATTCTTAATGGATAAATCGATAAATATTGATGTTGATTGAATAACGCAATGATTGGATGCTCAGTTGCATAGAACCCTAAGTATTCTTTTTCATATTCACTTTTCATAAGATTAGGCATTTCTTCAACTTCTTTAAATTCTTTCTTTACGTTCAAACCTAATTCTTTCAATAAATTATTAGAATCTCCGACAGACTCGCTACTTTCATAAACATCGTCAATAGACTGTAACAATGTCGCTCTAGTCTGACCAAAATCATCTAAAGCACCAGCATATATAAGCGCTTGTATCAATTTCTTACTTTTAGCCTTACTTGGTAATCGATGTACAAGATCAAACATATCTTTATACGTTCCGTTTGTTTTTCTTTCATCAACAATCACTTTTACACTTTGATAACCAACGCTTTTAATTGCACCAAGTGACGTATATATTCCTTTTTTAGTTGCTTTATAAAACCATTCACTATGATTAATGGACGGTGGATATATTTTCACACCAATTCTTTTAAGTTCCGTTACCATTTGTTCTGTCTTAACTTCATTACCAACAACATTAGAAAGAATCGCAGCATAAAAGTATGTCGGATAATGTACTTTCAAATAAGTCATGATATACGCAATTTTACTATATGCTACAGCATGTGCTTTTGGATAACCATAGTCTGCAAACTTCAGTATTAAATCAAATATTTTTACAGCTGTTGATTCCTCGTAACCTCTTTCTAAGCTACCATTCACAAAATGTTTTCTTTCATTTTCTAACACTGCTCTATTTTTCTTACTCATCGCACGTCTCAAAATATCCGCTTCACCATATGAAAATCCTGCGAACTTACTTGCGATTTGCATAATCTGTTCTTGATATATAATAACGCCATATGTTGATTTCAATATATCTTTTAAATCTGGATGTAAATATTCTATCTCTGCATTTTGTCTACGTCTTTTAATATATGTTGGTATTTCTTCCATTGGTCCAGGTCTATATAAAGAGGTAACTGCTACAATATCGAGAAAATGGTCAGGCTTTAACCTTTTTAATACACTTCTAACACCTTGAGATTCAAGTTGGAAAATACCTGTTGTTTCACCTTTAGACAATAGTTGAAAGACTTTAGGATCATCAAAAGGAATTTTTTCAATATCTACAATTTGATTTTCTTGATATTTAACTTGATTGACCACTTGTTGAATAATCGATAAATTTCTTAAACCAAGAAAGTCGATTTTTAATAACCCGATCTTTTCAGTTTCAGTCATAGTCCATTGCGTTAAGACACCTGTATCACCCATCATCGTAGGTACAAATTGATGTAATGACTGATCATTAATAATGATACCTGCTGCATGTGTAGATGTATGTCTCGGTAAACCTTCTAATTGTTTACTTAGTTGAAACCATTTTTCATGCAAATGATTCTGGTTAACAAATTGTTTAAACGCATCATCTTCAAATGCTTCGTCTAATGTAATACCTAATTTATGAGGAATTAATTTTGAAATGTAATTGAGTGTAGCATCATCAAACTGCAATATTCTACCTACATCTCTTGCTACTGCTCTCGCTTGAAGATGACCATAAGTTACAATACCAGCAACACGATTATCACCGTATTTTTCTTGAACATATTGAATCACTTTATCGCGCTTAGTATCTTGAAAGTCGATATCAATATCCGGCATCGTCACACGTTCAGGGTTTAAAAATCTTTCAAATAACAAATCAAATTCAATCGGATCAATAGTAGTAATATTTAAAATAAAACTAACTAGAGATCCACCAGATGAACCACGTCCAGGACCAACTAATACATTTTGATCTTTCGCATAATTGATTAAGTCACTAACGATTAAGAAATAATCTGAATATCCCATTTTCACAATAATATCGTATTCGTATTTAAGTCGTTTTTCATATACTTCATTAAATTGTGGATACTTGGCTTTATTCATCATTAATAATTCCCAAAGATATTCATCACTTGATTGATTATTAGGCGTTTTATATTTTGGTAATAAATCTTGATGATACTCAATTTCAACCTGACATTTTTGAGCTATTTCATCTGTATTTTGTATGTACGCTTCATCTACATTAATTTGAGATATATCTTCTTTAGTTAAAAAATGATGATTTAAATTTTGTTGAAAATCACTCATCGTTAATTTTTCATTATTTTTAATTGCGTGAAGTGCGATTAAACTATCCCCATCTTCTTCATTCAAATAAAGTGCAGACTTCATAAATACTTTTTTATGATTCATATGTATCGTAGAATCATGAGAAATATATTTATCATCATCCCCAATTGTTATAGCTTGGAATAAATAATAGTTGGCTTCATTGATTTGTTTACCAATAATTATAAGTCCTTCTGAATAAGCATTAACCCATTCAATGGGTGTTGAAAATCGTTCTTTAATAGATATAGCAGATGATAACTTAATTAAATTATGATAGCCTGTTTTATTTTTAGCTAAGACCACACATTCAACTTGATTGAGTTGGTCATCTAAATAAATAGTTAATCCGAAGATTGGTTTTATATTTTCTTTTATACATGCATCATAAAATTGTAAAGCACCGTGCAGAACATTTAAATCTGTAAGAGCAAGCGCTTGATAATTTTCATTTTTAGCTTTTTGAACAACATCTGGGATTCTAATACTTGAATTAAGCAAATCATATGATGAATGAATATTTAAATGACTTACCATGCGCTCACCTCCTATATTTCAGATTTAATATCTGCTGCTAATGCATCAAACTCTTCCCAACTATATACAGATGCACCTGAAGCATTTGGATGTCCTCCACCGTTATATTTAGCTGCGATATGATTAATTTTTAGGCCTTTTGAACGAATTCTACATCTTATTTCTTTACCTTCATCAACAGCAAATACCCATGCTTTTAATCCTTTTATATCTGAAACGGTATTCACGAATAATGAAGCTTCATTAGGCTGTAAGTTGAACTGTTCAAGTATATCTTTCGTAATCTTAATTGAACAGAATCCTTCACCATCATATTTGAAATTCTGAAGGATATATCCTTGGAAGTGAAGTAAAGCTGGATCTCTTTCACTCAATTGGTTAAGTAATTTAGTACGTTCGAATTCTTTCGTCATTAACTCTGCTGCAACTTCCATTGTATGTGTAGACGTATTATCAAATAAGAATCTACCTGTGTCACCAACGATTCCTAAATATAATACTCTACTTGCTTTCTCACTTACATTTGAACCATTTAAATTCCATGATTTATTTAAATCAAAGATAATTTCACTTGTAGATGATGCTTCTGTATTTACAAAATTAATATCACCATATGAATCTACTGGTGGATGATGATCAATCTTAATTAATTCGTCACCAGTATTATAGCGACTATCATCAATACGTGGTGCGTTTGCTGTATCACAAACAATCACAAGTGCGCCATTATATGTTTCATCTGCAATTTCATCCAAATCTCCAATAAATGTTAGCGTCGGTTCAGGTTGACCGACTGCATATATATGCTTTTCAGGAAAAGCCTCTTGTAATATATATTTCAAGCCTAATTGAGAGCCATATGCATCAGGGTCTGGTCTAACATGCCTATGTATGATAATTGTTTCATATTGCTTTATTTTATTTAATATTTCTTCCATTGTGATCCTTCTTTCTTTATATTTACTTATATTTTATTAATTGATATAATTCGACTTGGTAGGAGGAATCAAACATGTCATCTGAAATTATGTCTACACTTGTTGCTTTGGCAGTAACTGTTATGATTATTGCTTTAATATTTGCTATTTTAAATTTAGCACGTTCATTTAGAACGAAACGTGACGTTAGAAAAGCGTATCATAAAGCGCGTTCAAGATTTTACTTTGGTATATTTATGATCGCATTTGCAGCAGACCAAGTATTGTTATTCCCAACATTAGTCACTTATATTATTGTTTTAGTATTATTATTCTTTGGTATTTTAAACGTATCTTATGGCTATAGAGCAAGTAAATACTTTAAAGGTAACTTACCTATCGAGAACAAAGCTTGGGAAGAATTCGAACAAAAAAAACATCAATAATATTTTAAAAAGCGTTGTATTACATAACGCTTTTTTATTTTTCGAGAATTTGACACATCAGTAATGCTTTCGCAACTGTGGCACTACCGCTCACCATTGTAACTTCGAATTTAGCAAATATTCTACCGATATCTAATGTTGTAATCTTCACTTCTACATCGTCATCGATTTGAACAGTTTTCAAATAATAAATATCTATATGTTCAATCATGATTTCTGATTTTTTCATTTTTCTTATTTCATAACGTAACGCTTCTTCAATAACTGCAATATAGACTGATTTCGTTAACATACCGAATTGATTTGTTAATTGTGGGGATATATTCACCACAACATTACCATTGTCCATTGTGATTTGTTTTGCAATTTGGTCATGAATCGTTTCACCTATTTGTGGTTGTCTACTCATTAATTGCATCGTCTTTAATACATCTTCACGAGAAATGATACCGATTAATACTTTAGAGGTTGATACAACTGGCAACAATTCAATTCCTTCCCAGATCATAAGGTGGGCACAAGTTGCGATTGTCGTATTTAAATGTGCAATGATAGGTGATTTAGTCATCAACGTTCTGATACTTTTATCTTGTTCTTCATTTACAATATCTTTACTAGTTAAAATACCTACAACTTTCATTTCGCTATCAACAACTGGAAAACGTGTATGAGATGTTTGTTGTGATAATTCATTCCAATCTCGCACTTTTTGTTTATCATCTAAATAAGAAGTTGATTCAATTGGAATCATAATATCTTCAACCATTAAAATTTCTTTTTTAATCATTTGATCATATATGGCTCTGTTAATAATATTGGCCACTAAAAATGTATCATAATTAGATGAAATAATTGGAAGTTCGTGTTCATCAGCATAGTTTATAATATCTTCATGCGCTTCAAAACCACCTGTAATTAACACGGCAGAACCTCTTTTTAAAGCTTCCATTTGTACATCTGCTCTATTACCAACAATAAGTAAAGTATTTTTAGTTAAATATTTAACGACATCATTTAATTCCATTGCGCCTATTGCAAATTTTGATAAAGTTTTATATAAGCCTTGTTTACCGCCCAATACTTGACCATCTACAATTTTAACAATTTCATTAAATGTTAAATTTTCAATTTGTTCTCTAGATTTTCTCTCAATTCTAACTGTCCCTACTCTATCAATAGATGCTACAAGCCCTTGATTATCCGCTTCTTTAATTGCACGATAAGCTGTACCTTCAGAGACATTTAAATCTTTCGCTATCTGTCTGACAGAGATTTTATGTCCAACAGATAACGATTCAATATACTCAATAATTTGCTCATGTTTCGTCATGTTTATACCCTCTATCAAATTTTATGAATTACTTTCTATTATACATTTTTAATGTCTTAAATGATATCTTAAAAATTTAATAAAAGATTGAAACACCGCTCATTAAATTAAGTTTCTTATACAGTTCATTTCTTAAACTTAAAAGCTGAGACGACAAAATCATCTCAGCTTACTAAACTATCTATCATATTCATTTATAATTCTACCGATTCACCAGGTTTTAAAATGTGAACTTCTGATTCTGTAACAGCTTTTTCAAAATCTTTAGGGTCTTGTTTAATAAAATCAAATGTATCGTAATGAATAGGTACTACTTTTTTCGGCTTGATAAATTCATTAATTGCATAACTTGCATCATCAATGCCCATTGTAAAGTTATCGCCTATTGGAATAAAACATAAATCAACTGGGTGTCTATCTGCGATTAATTTCATATCACTGAATAAACCTGTGTCACCTGTATGATAAATAGTACCTGCTTCTGTTTCTAATACAATTCCTGCTGGCATACCTAAATAGACGATTTCCCCATCTTCTTCTGTAAAGCTATTACTATGAAAGGCTTGCACATATTTTACTTTTCCGAAATTAAATTCAATATTCCCACCAATATTCATTGGATGTAAGTTTTCTAATCCGTGTTTATTTGATAAATAATCAATCGCTTCAGGTAACGCTATAACCGTTGCACCTGTTCTTTTTGCAATGCTAACAGTATCACCTAAATGATCACCATGACCATGAGTTAATATAATATAATCTGCTTCTACTTCATCTGCCGTCAAATCTGATAATGGATTCCCTGTTATAAATGGATCCACAATCACTTTATGTCCTTTACTTTCAAAATAGATTACTGATTGTCCATGAAATGATACTTTCATGAATCTCCCTCCTCAAATTGTCTTTTCCGTATATTATATACCCTAAATTTGAATTTATGAATCAAGAAGTCTAAAATAATGATGTAAGAAAGAGATTTGGGAGGAAGAATAATGGAACATAATGAAATTGCAACATTTTTAAAAGATAAAGGTGCGGACGCAGCATGGATTACAACGCCTTTAAACATCTTTTATTTAACAGGTTATTTATCTGAACCACATGAACGTCTATTTAGTTTATTAGTCACTAAAGATGGTGAAGAAACGCTATTTTGTCCAAAAATGGAAGTAGAAGAAGCTAAAAATGCAGGTTTCACTGGAAACATCGTTGGATACTTAGATACAGAATCACCATTCGATTTGATTGAACAACAATCTTATAAAACTTTCGCGATTGAATCAGAGCATTTATCAGTTAAAAGACTTCGTGAAATTGAAAAAGCATTTAATGTTGAAACAATTGTTGATATTGATCAAGTATTAAAAGATATTAGAAATGTAAAAACAAATGACGAGATTGAGTTGTTACAAGAAGCGGCTAAATATGCAGATTTAGCTATTCAAGCTGGCGTTGATAAATTAGAAGTTGGCGTTTCTGAAATTGAAGTATTAAATCATATTGAAACAACTATGAAACAACATGGTATTTCTAAGATGAGCTTTGATACTATGGTATTATTCGGCGATCATGCAGCAGCTCCTCATGGTACACCAGGAGAAAGAACTTTAAAAGAAAACGAATATGTACTATTTGACCTAGGTGTCATTTATAAAGGTTATTGTTCAGATATCACTAGAACTGTTCCATTCGGTACACCTTCTGATAAAGCACAAGAAATTTACAATGTCGTTCTTGATGCTAACAAACAAGCGATTGAAATGATTAAACCAGGTGCTAAAATTGCTGACTGCGATAAAGTAGCTAGAGATATTATTAGCAATGCTGGTTATGGTGAATACTTCCCACATAGACTTGGTCACGGACTTGGATTAAGTGTCCATGAATTCCCAGACATTTCAAGTGCAAATACGGATGAATTCAAACCAGGCATGGTATTAACAGTTGAACCTGGAATATACGTTCCTGGTGTTGCTGGTGTTAGAATTGAAGACGATATCGTTGTAACTGAAGACGGACATCGCATACTAACAGGCTACCAAAAATGATTAAAGAAGCTTGTGTAGAAACAATTTCGCAAATTGAACATGCTATTAAAAATGGTGCAAATCGAATTGAACTTTGCGATAACCTTTCAGTTGGTGGCACAACACCAAGTTACGGAATGGTAAAGATTGCAATAGAATTATGTCATCAACATAACGTTGAAGTCGCTGTCATGATTAGACCTCGTGGTGGAGATTTTAATTATAATTATTTCGAATATGAAATCATGAGACAAGATATATTACATCTGAAAGATTTGAAAGTTGATGCATTTGTATTTGGATGCTTAGATGAACACAGACATCTTGACGAATGGAAGATGAAAGCATTAAAAGAAACATGTGGTATCATACCCGCCGTTTGTCATATGGCGTTTGATTCTATTAATCCATATCATCAATTAAAATCATTAGACTGGTTAATTAAACACCAATTCAGTCGCCTACTAACACATGGCGGACCAAGTGATAGTGTGATATTTGATAACATTAACCATTTAGGAAAGTTGTTGATTCACTCAAAAGGCAATATCACAATCATGCCAGGTGGCGGACTCAATAAAGATAACTTATCACAATTAATAGAAGACATACCATTCGATGAAGTACACGGTACAAAAATCGTATAATAAGAAAAACCTGAGACGAAATTCGTCTCAGGTTTTTTTGGTGGAGTTATCTCAAAACTTCTTGATAAGGTGTGTATTCTTTATCAAAAGCTTTTGCAACTTCTTTATATGTTAATTTACCATGTATTGTGTTTAAGCCTTTAGCAAGTGCTTCGTTATCTTGACATGCTTTAACGTAGCCTTTGTTTGCTAATTGAATTGCATATGGAGTTGTTGCATTATTTAATGCAATTGTAGATGTTCTTGGAACTGCTCCTGGCATATTAGCAACTGCATAGTGTACGACACCATGTTTAACATATGTTGGATCATCGTGTGTCGTAATTCTATCTGATGTTTCGAATGAACCACCTTGGTCAATCGCGATGTCTACTAATACTGAACCTGGTTTCATTTTCTTAACCATTTCTTCAGTTACAAGTTTTGGTGCTTTAGCGCCTGGGATAAGTACTGATCCAATTACTAAATCACTTTCAACAACTGCTTCTTCAATATTTAATGGTGATGACATCATCGTTTGCACGCTTGCACCAAATAAATCATCTAATTGTTGTAAGCGTGTAGGATTTAAGTCAATAATCGTAACGTCTGCTCCAAGACCAACTGCCATTTTAGCAGCATTTGTTCCTGCTTGACCTCCACCGATTATTGTTACTTTCCCTCTTTTAACACCTGGCACACCAGATAATAATATTCCAATGCCTCCGTGTGTTTTTTGTAGGAATTGCGCACCAATTTGAGTTGACATTCTTCCAGCTACTTCACTCATTGGCGCTAGTAATGGTAATGAACGATCGCTTAACTGAACAGTTTCATAAGCAATTGCAGTTACTTCATTTTCTAGTAATGCATTTGTTAAAGCCTCTTCAGCAGCTAAATGTAAGTATGTAAATAGAATTAAGTCTTTCTTGAAGAATTGATATTCTTCTTGTAATGGTTCTTTAACTTTCATAACCATTTCAACATTCCATGCTTCTTCTTGACTTACAATTTCTGCTCCAGCTTGTTGATAATCTTCGTTAGTAAATTGTGAACCTAATCCTGCTTCAGTTTCTACTTTAACAACATGATTTTGTGCAACTAAACTTGCCACGCCACTAGGTGTTAATGCCACCCTATTTTCGTTATTTTTAATCTCTCTTGGTACTCCAATAATCATTTTTCATTCCTCCTTGTTTTTATCATAACGCCACTAATTTGAAAGCGCAATCATTATTATTCAATTTTTATATTATCCTTATTTTCTAAATTTTTTAAATTTTCTTACTACAGCTAATTTTAACACACATTATATAAAAATCGTGTAAATTCCCTATTATTTAAAAGTTTATAATGTTATTTTTTCAGAAAATTATGATATAATTAAACAAAAGAACTAGGAGGCGGTTTCTATGTTAAGTTACAAAAATATTTTAATTGCAGTAGATGGATCAACTGAATCAGAATGGGCTTATAATAAAGCTGTAGCCGTTGCTAAACGTAATGACGCTAAATTAACAATTGTTAACGTTGTAGATTCTAGATCATATGCAAGTGTTGAAGCCTATGATACTCAAATAGTAAATAAAGCAACAAGTTTTGCTGAAAGTTTATTATCTGGATATAAAGAATTCGCTGAGAATAATGGTGTTCATAATGTAGCGACTAAACTTGAATTCGGATCTCCAAAAACAGTTATTCCTAAAAAATTAGCAGTAGAATTTGACGTAGATTTAATCATGTGTGGTACTTCTGGATTAAATGCAGTAGAACGATTTATCGTCGGTTCTGTATCAGAATCAATTGTAAGAAACTCACCATGTGACGTTCTAGTAGTAAGAACAGAAACAATGCCTGAAGATTTCGAACCAGTTGTAGCAACAAAAGAATTATTCGAAGAACACCACGAAGGTAAATAAATATCAGAAAAGCGTTCAGTCGTAATAGCTGGACGCTTTTTTCATTTTTAAATGATTTTTATAAAATTTTTAAAACATGTGAGTTTATTCCACCTTTAACTCACATCTGTACTGAACCCAAAAATCTAAACCTTAATTAGTATATTATTTCAAAGGTTTGTCTCCTGTAATTTTTGGGAGATAAGCCTTTTAATTTT